>NZ_JAPFQV010000034.1:0-66732 GCF_033804685.1 Micromonospora sp. RTP1Z1 | reverse complement strand
GATGCCGGTGAAGATACGATGAGACAAGGCCGTGCGGGCCCATCCTGACGTCACAATCATGATCGTCCCGCACGGCCACCTTCATGATCGACCCGGGTCTTTCCTCTACCGCGCACCAAGCCGTAAGTACCGACCGGGCTTTATATGACCAACTCGCCGAGGAAGCGCAGGGCGTTGCGGGAGAGGAGCTTGTCGCGCTGGCCATCGGTGAGGAAGTCGGCCTTCCGGACCACCGCGCCGGCCGGCCGCTCCCCCAGCGGGTACGGGTAGTCGCTGCCCACCAGCACCCGATCCTCCCCCATGGTGTCCACCAGCAGCCGCAGCGCGGCGGGCTCGAAGACCACCGAGTCGACGCTGAACCGGTCGACGTAGGAGCTGGGCGGCGCGGTGGACGCGCCGCGTACCAGGTCGCCGCGGCGGTGCCAGGCGTTGTCGGCGCGGCCCAGCCAGAACGGGAAGCTGCCGCCGCCGTGCGCGAAGCAGATCCGTAGGCTCTCCGGCACCCGGTCGAAGACGCCGCCGAGGATCAGCGCCAGCACCGACAGGTGGGTCTCGGCCGGCATGCCGGTGAGCCAGCGGGCCATCCACCGGTCCAGCCGGGGGCCGCCCGGCATGTCCCAGGGGTGCACGAAGACCGGCGCGCCCACCTCGGCGCAGTGGGTCAGGAACTGCACGATTCCGGCGTCGTCCAGGTCCCGGTCGCCGACGTGGTTGCCGATCTCGACGCCGACGTGGCCGGCCGCCAGGCAGCGGTCCAACTCGGCGCAGGCGGCGTCCGGGTCCTGCAACGGCACCTGGCAGAACGGCACCAGCCGGTCGCCGCCGGCCGCGGTGACCTCCAGGGTGAGGTCGTTGAAGATCCGGGCCACCCGCACGGCCTGGTCCGCGGGACGGTCGTAGGAGAAGAAGACCGGGGTCGGCGACACGACCTGCACGTCGACGCCGTCGGCGGCCATGTCGGCCAGCCGGGTCTCCGCGTCCCAGCACTCCGCGCCGACCGGGCGGAACTCCGCCTCCCCCACCATGATCATGGCGGCGCGCTCGGAGTCCACCCGCAGCCAGGGCCAGCCGGACCCGCCGCACGCCGCGGCGAGGTCCGGCCACCCCTTCGGTACGACGTGCGTGTGCACGTCCACCACCGGGAACCGCGGGTCAGGCACCGGCGTCAGCCCTTGCCCGGGTGCAGCGCGCCGCACTTGTCGCAGGTGCGCGCCTGCTCGTCGGTGTAGAACGCCTGGAACACCGGGGGCAGGTCGGCGGCGATGTCGCGGACCTGGAGTTCCACCTCGTGCACCCGGTGCCCGCACTCCGGGCAGTACCACTGGAACTTCTCCAGCGTGCCGTCCTCGCGGACCCGCTCGACCACCACGCCGATCGAGCCGGCCTCGGGTCGCTGCGGCGAGTGCGGGGTGTTGCGCGGCAGCATCCACATCTGGCCCTCGCGCACGTGCACCGTGCGCGGCCCCTCCGGGGTCATCAGGTTGATGTGCATGTTGCCCTTGACCTGGTAGAAGAACTCCTCGTACGGGTCGACGTGGAAGTCGGTGCGCTGGTTCGGCCCACCGACCACCATGACGATGAAGTCGTCCCCGCCGGGGAACATCTCCTTGTTCCCCACCGGCGGCTTCAGCAGGTGCTGGTTGTCCGCGATCCAGCCGGGAAAGCTGAACGGCTCGGCGATCTCACTCACGACTGACCTGCTTCCTACTATTTGCTCATTGCTGAGCGGTTCGGATGATTCGCTCTCCGCTCGGCAGCGGCCGGGCTGGAGTCCTGGACCGGCAGTCTGGTCCGGTGGCGATCGGTCCTGTCCTGCAGGATCTGCTTCACCCGCTGGTGTGGGGTGTGCAGGGCGATGTCGGGGTCGCCGGCTCGCTGACGGATGTTGATCGCGGCGTTCACGTCGGCCTGCCACACCACCCCGCACGGGGTGCAGTGAAACCGGTCCCCGCCGCGTCGGCCAAGGGCGCCGCAGCGGTGACAGGTTTGTGAGGTGTAGGCGGCATTGACGTGCACGAGCGCAGAACCTCTGCGCTCCGACACGCTTGCCAGCGCCTCCGCGGTGACCCCTTTGGTCCACGCGGCCAGACGCCGGTTGACATTCCTGCCGAGCGTTGTGCGCCCGGCGAAGCGGTTGGTGAGGTCTTCGGCGACCACGGTGGCGGCCTTGTCCACGACCCGGTGCACGGCGGTGAAGATCTCCGTGCGCACCCGCGCCCGGTGCCGGGCGGCCTGCCGGTCCCGCTTGACGGTGCCGAGGTTGTTGGCAGCGATCCGGTGCTCTTTCGCGTGGTCACCATGGCGGGCGGCGTTGTTGGCTATCGAGCGCAGCTTCGCCCGACGCCGGTTACGTTCCTTCAACCGGTCCGACTCACTGGACAACAGCTCACCAAGGCCGCAGCCATGGCGGGCGCCGTCGGAGTCGGTCAGCGCTTCGGTGTAGCCCTTGTCCACACCAACCGTTCGCCCGCCGCAGGGCCGCTGCGACGACCGCAGCTGCGACGCGTCGATCTGGTAGTGCACCTCGACCCGACCACCACGCAGGATCAGCCGCAGCGTCCCAGCCGGGGCCACCGTCGTGGACAACGGGATCCGGACCATCCGGCGGCGTTGCAGACCGGGAACCGCCAGCCACAACCGGCCCCGCCCATCAACCACCGTGTTGTACTTGTCGGCGCGCACCACGATCTGATCGTGCGTGCGGTTACGGCCCCGCTTCCAATGCTTACGCATCTGCCGATCCAGGAACGGGTCCTCAGCCCACCGGTCGACCGCCAGGGCGGTGAACATCCGCTTGCGCTCAGCCGGGTCATTGGTGCGCCGGGTGATGGCCCGCCGGACCTCGACCTTGGCCGCCGCCAGGTTCGCCGCGATATCGGCCATGGCGTCGCGGACGGTTTCCTTCCACGCATTCGCCAGCACACCGAACCGCACGTGCGTGCCGTCTGCCAACCACCGGTCCCGCACCTGCCGGTCCGTCAACCCGGACCCCACACCGCCTACCGACCCGTAACGCTGCCACACCTCACTACGAACCCGACCCAACCGACGAGCCTGCTCCACCAACGCCACATGCTTACCCACATTCAGGGCCGTCGAATAAGCGATGCGCGTAGCCTTCACCAGTCAACCTCCGCGGTCCGGTCCGCCCCTATTAGTGTAGATAGATCTAGGAAGGACAGGAATTAATAGTTGCCACTCCCTGGGGGAGCAGGGCAACGGCTTGCATCTCGATCAGCAGGTGCGGATGCGGCAACTGGTGCACCGCCACCGTCGTCCGGGTCGGCCCGGTGGCGTCGAAGAACTCCGCCCACACCTCGTTGTACCCACCGAAGTCGTTCATGTTGACCAGGTAGCTGGTGACCTGGACAAGGTCGGAAAGCTCCGCGCCGACCGACCGCAGCAGGTCCCGGACGTTCCCGATGACCGCCCGCGTCTGCACCCGGATGTCGAGGTTCGTGGTGCCGAACCCGTCCACCTCCACCCCGGCGAAGGTGTTGTCCGGGCGGCGGGACGACGTACCGGAGACGAAGACGAACCCACCCGCCACCTTGACGTGCGGGAACGCCCCGCGCGGCACGGCCTTCCCGGCCACGACCCGGGCGCCCGCGGTCATGACGCGGCCCGCAGCGACGCGGTGCCGAGCTTCTCGACCACGGCCCGGACGTGGGCACCAGGACGCAGCGGCACGGCGGCGGTGGCGGCGCCGGCGAGGAAGACCCAGCCCTCGCGGAGGCGGACACCGTGTCGACCGGCGAGCCGGATGCCCTCGTCCAGCGCCCGGCGCGGGTCGCCGAGGATCGCCGCCGTCGAGCCCACCTGGGCCACCCGACCGTCGATCTCCAGCAGCACCCCCAGGTTGTCCAGCCCGTCCGGCACCGGCGCCCAGGGTCCGACGACGAACGCGGCGGCCGAGGTGTTGTCGGCGATCACGTCCGGGAGGGAGAAGGTGAAGTTGGCGTACCGGGAGTCGATCAGCTCGATCGCCGGGGCCACCGCCCGGACCGCGTCGGCGAAGGAGCCCAGCGGCTCGCCGGGCTCCGGCAACCGGTCCAGCAGGAACGCCACCTCCGGCTCGACCCGCGGATGGATGAAGTCGCCCACGTCGACCGTGCCGCCGTCGGGCACCCGCATCACGTCGGTGAGCCGGCCCCAGATCACCTCGTCCACGCCGACCTGGGCCATCTTCGCCTTGCTGGTCAGCCCCATCTTCAGCCCGACCAGCCGCTCGCCCCGGTCCAGGCGGCGCTGCAGCAGCGCGGTCTGCACCGCGTACGCGGCGTCGACGTCGAGGCCGGTCTCGGCGGCGAGTTGCGGGACGGCCGTGGCCGTGTCGGCGGCCGCGCCCAGCTTCTCGGCGATCCCCGCGATGTCCGGCCCGATCACGCCATCTCCCCCTGCTCCTCACGCCGACCGGCGAGGTCGAGCGCCACGTCCACGATCATGTCCTCCTGGCCGCCGACCATCCGCCGTCGGCCCAGCTCCACCAGGATGGACCGGACGTCCACCCCGTACTTCGCGGAGGCGCGTTCGGCGTGCCGGAGGAAGCTGGAGTAGACGCCCGCGTACCCGAGCGAGAGCGTCTCCCGGTCGACCTGGACCGGCCGGTCCTGGAGCGGGCGGACGACGTCGTCGGCCGCGTCCATCAGCGCGAACACGTCGCAGCCGTGCTTCCAGCCGTGCAGCTCGGCGACCGCCACGAAGACCTCCAGCGGGGCGTTGCCCGCGCCGGCGCCCATTCCGGCCAGCGAGGCGTCCACCCGGACCGTCCGGCCGTGCGGGGCGCCCAGCGGCCCGTCACCGAGGATGCGGCCGTGCTCGACCGCCACCACGCTGTTGGCCACCCCGAGCGACAGGTTGTGGTGGGCGTGGATGCCGATCTGCGTCTCCGGTTCTAGGACCTGCCGGTACGCGTCGACCCGCTCGGCCACGTCGGACATCAGCAGCCGGCCGCCGGAGTCGGTGACGTAGACGCAGTGCGCCCCGTACGACTCCATCAGCTTGGCCTGCGCGGCCAGCCCGGCCGGGTCGTTCATGTGCGACATCATCAGGAACCCGGAGACGTCCATGCCATTCTCCCGGGCCCAGGAGATGTGCTGGGCGGAGATGTCCGCCTCGGTGCAGTGGGTGGCGATCCGGACGCTGCTCACCCCGAGCGCCTTCGCCGCCTTCAGGTCGGCGATGGTGCCGATGCCCGGCAGCAGCAGGGTGGTGAGCGTCGCGCTGGTCAGCACCTCGGCCGCGGCGGAGATCCAGTCGGCGTCGCTGGCCGCGCCGTGCCCGTAGTTGACGCTGGAGCCGGCGAGCCCGTCCCCGTGCGCCACCTCGATCGCCGCCACCCCGGCCGCGTCCAGTGCGGCGGTGATGGTGCGGACCTGGTCGACGGTGTAGCGGTGCCCGATGGCGTGCATGCCGTCCCGCAGCGTCACGTCCTGGATGTACAGCTCGGTCACGCCGGCACTCCCTTCGCCCGCAGGGCCACCAGCCGCTCCGCGGTACGCAGCGCGGCCGAGGTCATGATGTCCAGGTTCCCGGCGTACGCGGGCAGGTAGTGCCCGGCGCCGGAAACCTCCAGGAAGACCGAGACCTGGAGTCCGGTGAGGTGCCGCCCCAGCGACGGCACGTACTCCTCGACCCGGTCGAACTGCACGTCCTGCTTGAGCCGGTAGCCGGGAACGTACTCCTGCACCGTCGCCACCATGTCCGCGACGGAGGCGGCGATGGCGGCCCGGTCGGCGTCGGCGTCCGGGCAGAGGCAGTAGACGGTGTCCCGCATCAGCAGCGGCGGGTCGGCCGGGTTCAGCACGATGATCGCCTTGCCGCGCTCCGCGCCGCCGACCACCTCGATGGCCCGGGCGGTGGTCTCGGTGAACTCGTCGATGTTCGCCCGGGTGCCCGGACCGGCCGACTTCGAGGCGATCGAGGCGACGATCTCCCCGTACGCGACGGGGGTGACCCGGCCGACGGCGGCGACGATCGGCACCGTTGCCTGGCCGCCGCAGGTCACCATGTTGACGTTCGTCTCGTGCAGGTGCTCGTCGAGGTTGACCGGCGGCACCACGTACGGGCCGATGGCGGCCGGGGTCAGGTCGACCACGGTCCGGCCGTGCGCCCGCAGCACCGCGTCGTTGTGCCGGTGCGCGCCGGCCGAGGTGGCGTCGAAGACCAGCTCGACGTCGGCGAACTCGGGCAGCGCGACCAGGCCGTCGACCCCTTCGGCGGTGGTGGCCACGCCGAGCCGGCGGGCCCGGGCCAGGCCGTCGGAGTCCGGGTCGATGCCGGCCATCGCCACCATGCGCAGGCTGTCGCTCAGCCGGAGCACCTTGATCATCAGATCGGTCCCGATGTTGCCGGACCCGATCACCGCCACGCCCGTGGTCACTGTCCACCGTCCTTGGAGAAGCAGGTCCGCACCGAGCCGAGCCCGGAGATCCGGGCCTCGTACGCGGCGCCCGGGGTCACCGGCACCATCGGGCCGAGCGCGCCGGAGAGCACCACGTCCCCGGCGCGCAGCGGGTCGCCGGCGCGGGCCATGGTGCCGGCCAGCCACTCCAGCGCGTGCAGCGGGTTGCCCAGGCAGGCCGCCCCGGCGCCGACCGACACCGGCTCGCCGGCGTGTTCCAGCACCATCCCGCAGAGCCGCAGGTCGACGTCGGCGAGCCGGCGCGGCGTGGTGCCGAGCACGAAGAGCCCGCTGGAGGCGTTGTCCGCGACGGTGTCCACGATGGAGATGTCCCAACCGGCGATCCGCGAGTCGACGATCTCGATGGCCGGCAGCACGTGGTCGACGGCCCGGATCAGGTCGACGGTGGTGATCCGTTCGTCGGTCAGGTCCGCGCCGAGCACGAAGGCGATCTCCGACTCCACCCGGGGCTGGAGCAGCCGGTCGGTCGACACCTCGACGCCGTCGCCGACCGCCATGACGTCGGTGAGCACGCCGAAGTCCGGCTGGTAGACCCCGAAGTTCTCCTGCACCGCCCGGGAGGTCAGCCCGATCTTCGCGCCCACCCGGCGCTCGCCCCGGTCCCACCGGGCCTGGGCCTGGAGCTGCTGCACCTGGTACGCCGACTCGACGTCCCCCTCGGGCAGCAGCCGCCCGCGCAGCGGTGGGCAGGGCGTCCCGCTCTCCCGAGCCGCATCCAGCTCGCGCGCCGCAGTTTCAAGATCGGTCATGACAGGTCCACGCAGACGTTGGTGAGTTCGGAGTAGAAGCCGAGCGAGTGCACCCCGCCCTCCCGGCCGATACCGGAAGCCTTCACCCCGCCGAACGGGGTGCGCAGGTCACGCAGGAACCAGGTGTTCACCCAGACGATACCGGCGTCCAGCCGGGCCCCGGCCCGGTGCGCCCGGCCCACGTCCCGGGTCCAGACCGTCGCGGCCAGGCCGTACTCGGTGCCGTTCGCCAGGGCGTACGCCTCGTCCTCGGTGTCGAAGGGGGCGACGTGCACGACCGGGCCGAAGATCTCCTCCCGGTTCGTCCGGGCGTCCGGGCCCAGCCCGGTCAGCACGGTCGGCTGCACGTACGCGCCGCCGTCGCGGGCGTCGCCGAAGCCGGGCACCCCGCCCCCGGCGAGCACCTCGGCGCCCTCGGCGCGGGCCAGGTCGTAATGGCCGAGCACCTTGTCCCGGTGGGGGTGCGAGATCAGCGGCATGTTGACGGTCGCCTCGTCGGCCGGCCAGCCGTACGCCAGCTCGTCGGCCCGCTTGGCCAGCCGGGCGGTGAACTCCTCGAAGACCGGACGCTGCACGTAGATCCGCTCGGTGCAGAGGCAGACCTGACCGCCGTTGGTGAAGCTGGACCGGACCGAGCCGGCCACCGCCGCGTCCAGGTCGGCGTCGGCGAAGACCAGCCCGGCGTTCTTGCCGCCCAGCTCGAAGCTCACCGCCTTCACCCCGTCCGCGGCGGCGCGCATGATGGCGCTGCCGGTGGCCGACTCACCGGTGAAGGTGATCGCGTCCACGCCGGGATGCCGGGTGAGGAACTCCCCGGCCGAATCCGGGCCGAAGCCGTGCACCAGGTTGAACACGCCCGCCGGCACGCCGGCGGCGGCCATCACCTCGGCCAGCAGGGTCGCCGACGCCGGAGTCTCCTCGCTGGGCTTGACCACCACGGCGTTGCCGCAGGCCAAGGCCGGGGCGACCTTCCACGTGAGCAGCAACAGCGGCAGGTTCCAGGGCACGATGACCGCGACCACGCCGACCGGCTTGCGGACCGCGTAGTTGAGCGCCCGGCCACCCGTCGGGGTGACCGTGGTGAACGACTCGGTCGGCGCGGTCGCCACGATCTCGGCGAACGCCCGGAAGTTGGCCGCGCCGCGCGGGATGTCCAGCGTCCGGGCCTGCGAGATGGCCTTGCCGGTGTCGGCGACCTCGGCGGTGACCAGGTCGTCGAAGCGCCGTTCCAGCTCGTCGGCGACCCGGCGCAGCACCTCGGCGCGCTCCCGCTCCCCCATCCGGCCCCACGGCCCACGCAGCGCCGCCCGGGCGGCCGCCACCGCGTCGTCCACCGTCGCCGAATCCGCCTCGGCCACCTCGAAGACCGGCTCGCCGGTCACCGGGCTGCGCTTGGTGAACCGGCGGCCGGCGGCGACGAACTCGCCGCCGACGAAGTTGCGCAGCAGTCCCGGCCCGTCCGGCGCGTGCCCGGCCATCAGCCGGGGATCCCAGAGCCTCATCCGCGCCTCCCTCGGCCGATCGCGGCCAGCCCGCCGGCCAGCAGCGCCACCGCGCCGGCCGTCACCGCCCCCAGCACCTGGTACTGCCGGTGCACCCGGCGGCGCACCTCGGCGTACGGGGTGGTGGAGAAGGAGACCAGCTCGTACTGCGAAACGTACCGGCCGGGCAGGACTCGTTCCAGTGCGTGTTCGATGCGCTTGCGGGTCTGGAAGACCGGCGAGGCGATCTTGTCCCGCATCTCCACGAAGTTGGTCAGCGCCATCCGGGCGATCGCCTCGGCGTTGGCCTGCCGGCGTCGCTGGAACAGTGGCAGCGCGGCCGACCACTCGTCGCCGCACTCGTCCAGGCAGCGGTCCAGCTCCACCACGTCCTCGAAGGCGCAGTTCGCGCCCTGGCCGTAGAACGGCACGATGGCGTGCGCCGCGTCGCCGAGCAGGCCGACCTTCCCGCCCACCTGCCAGGGGGTGCAGCGGACCGTGCCGAGCACACCGACCGGGTTGTGCTGGTAGTCGTCGACCAGGTTCGGGGCGAGCGGGACCAGGTCCGGGTAGTGGGTGGCGAAGTGCCGCTCGATCGCGGCCGGGCTGCCCAGCGAGGCGAAGCTGGCGGTGCCGTGGGTGGGCCAGAAGAGCGTGCAGGTGAACGAGCGGTCCGGGTTGGGCAGCGCGATCATCATCGAGGTGCCGCGCGGCCAGATGTGCAGCGCGCCGGGGTCCAGGGCGAACTCGCCGCCCAGCGGGGGGATGGTGAGTTCCTTGTAGCCGTAGTCCAGGAAGTCGAGGCTCTCGGTCAGCACCCCGTACCCGAGGAGCTGCCCGCGCACGGCGGAGCCGGCGCCGTCGGCGCCCAGCACGACCGACGCGGCGGCGGCGACCTTGCCCTGCGGGGTCTCGAACGTCATGTCGCCGGTGGCCGGGTCGAGGCCGACCAGCCGGTGGTCGAAGGCGACCCGCACCCCCGGCAGCGCGGCGGCGGCGGTGAGCAGGGCGTTGTTCAGCGCGCCCCGGCTGATCGAGTTGATCGCCCGGTCGCCGGAGACGCTGTACGACTGGAACTGCGCCTCCCCGTCCACCGGGTGGATCATCCGGCCGCGCATCGGCAGCGCGTCCGCCATCACCTGCCCGTCCAGCCCGATCCGGCGCAGCGCGTCGAGGCCACGCTCGGAGAGCGCCAGGTTGATCGAGCGACCCCGCTCGACCGTGCCGGTACGCGGGTCCGGCCGCCGCTCGTAGAGCGTCACCGGGTAGCCGCGCCGGGCCAGGAAGCAGGCCAGCAGGCAGCCGGCCAACCCGGCCCCGACCACCGCGATCTCGTCCCGCCGCTCGGTCACCGGTTCACCTCCACCGTCGCGGCCAGCGCGTCGGCGACCCGCCAGCAGTCGTGGTACGTCGAGTAGAGCGGCACCGGGGCGAACCGGACGACGTCCGGTTCCCGGGCGTCGGCGATCACGCCATGCTCGTGCCGCAGCCGCTTGGTCAGGTCGTTGGCGCTGCCCACGCCGATCCGCACGGAGAGCTGGCAGCCCCGGCGCGCGGGGTCGCGCGGGGTGACCACGGTCAGCGGCCGGCCGGTTGTCACCTCGTCGAGCAGCCCTTCCAGGTAGCCGGTGAGCCGCAGGCTGCGCTCCCGCAGCGCCGGCATTCCGACGGCGTCGAAGAGTTCCAGCGAGGTCCGGACCGGTCCCATCGCGAAGATCGGCGGGTTGGAGATCTGCCACGCCTCGATGGTGGCCGGTGGCCGGGAGACCGGGGTCATCTCGAACCGGGTGGTCGCCTCGGTGCTCCACCAGCCCTCGAAGCGCGGCAGGTCGGGGTCGCCGAGGTGGCGCTCGTGGACGAAGACGCCCGCGAGCGCCCCCGGCCCCGAGTTGAGGTACTTGTAGGAGCACCAGGCGGCGAAGTCGACGTCCCAGTCGTGCAGCGCCAGCGGCACGTTGCCGGCCGCGTGCGCGAGGTCCCAGCCGACCACCGCGCCGGCGGCCCGGCCCGCGGCGGTGATCGCCGGGATGTCCATCAGCTCGCCGGTGAGGTAGTTGACCCCGCCGAGCAGCAGCAGCGCGACGGTGTGGCCCTCGGCGGCCAGGAACCCGGTCACGTCCTCCGTGCGCAGGGTGTCCTCGCCGGGGCGCGGGCGCAGCCGGACCACGGTGGCGTCCGGGTCGAGGCCGTGGAAGCGGGCCTGGCTGCGGACGGCGTAGCTGTCCGAGGGAAAGGCGCTGTCCTCGATGACGATCCGGGTCCGCTCCCCCGCCGGCCGGTAGAAGCTCACCATCAGCAGGTGCAGGTTGACCGTGAGGGAGTTCATCACCACGGTCTCCGCGGGCCGGGCGCCGACCAGTCGCGCGGCCGGCGCGGTCAACAGCTCGTGGTACGGCAGCCAGGGCCGTTCCGCCTCCAGGTGGCCCTCCACCCCGAACCGGCCCCACGCCGCCAGGTCGGCCAGCAGCTCGTCCCGGGTGGCCCGGGGCTGCAGGCCGAGCGAGTTGCCGGCCAGGTACGCCACCTCGGGGTAACGCCCGCCCTCGGCCGGCGGCACGTGGAACAGGTGCCGGTGCCCAGGGTCGGCGGCGTCGAGGGCGCGCGCTCCGGCTTCGCCGGTAGCGGAGCGCAGTGGCGCAGTCGTCGATTCCTTCATCGTGCCTCTCGCTCCCCGCTCACATCACGGTCCGGGCCGACCACAGCTCCGGGAAGACCACCCGGGCCATGCTGCGCTGCAACCAGGCCAGTCCGGCGGAGCCGCCGCTGCCCACCTTGGCGCCCATGGTGCGCTGCACCGCCTTGAGGTGGTGCCAGCGCCAGTCACCGAACCGCTCGGCCACCTCGGTCAGCGCCTCGCCGAGCAGCCGCAGATGGTTGTCCGGGCCGCCGTCGGCGTAGATCTGCACCCAGGCCGCCTCGACGGCCGGGTGCGACTCGTGCTCGGTCGCCACGTCCCGGTCGAGCAGGTCGGCGGGGAGGTCGAAGCCGCGCCGGGCGAGCAGGGCGACCACGTCGTCCCAGAGGCTCGGCGCGGCGAGGCCGGCGGTCAGCTCGGCGTACACCTCGGCCTGCCGGCGGAACGGCCGGATCAGCGCCGGGTCGCGGAGGCCGAGCAGGAACTCCAGCTGCCGATACATCGCCGACTGGAAGCCGGAGCCCTCGCCGAGCAGGTTGCGGAACCGGTTGAAGTCCGCCGGGGTCATCCAGCGCAGCCCCTGCCAGGCCGCGTTGAGCCCCTCCAGGTGCAGGGCGGCGCGGCGCAGCGACGGCAGCGCCTCCCAGATCCGGTTCGCCCGCAGCTCCCGCTGGGCGTGCCGCAGCTCGTGGCAGGTCAGCCCGAAGTACAGCTCCATGATCTGGCTGACCATCAGGAAGGACATCTCGCCCGGGTCGTCGCTGAGCGGCTGCTGCAACCCGTGCAGCGTGCTCGCCCGCACGTACGCGTCGTAGGGCACCCGCTCGGTGAACTCCAGCGTCGGTTCGCCGCCGTTGCGCGCCGCCCGAGCCGCCCGCTGCTGCGGGGTGACCGGACGCACCGCCGCGGTCACCGTCGGTGCCCGCAGGTCCGTCTGTTCCACTGTCATCTCCCTCCGTACGCCGGGTACCGTCATGATCCCGCGGGTGGATCGGCGAATGGAATGCCTGTTCAACGGCGGTATGACCGGTCGACCTGTCGGTCTGAAGGCTAGACCGGGTCCGGGTTCACGAAGGAAAGGTCACGCATGGACGACATGGACTGGGCGCTACTGCGGGAGCTCCAGGCCGACGCCCGGCTCTCGTTCAGCGAGCTGTCCCGGCGGGTGCACCTGTCACCGCCGGCGGTGGCCGAGCGGGTCCGCCGGCTGGAGGAGTCCGGCGTGATCACCGGCTACCACGCGCACGTCGACCTGACCCGGGCCGGCCGCAGCGTGGTCGCGCTGATCCGGATGTCCTGCTACGGCCCGCGCTGCATCCTGCACGACCCGGAGGTGGCGGGCTGGCCGGAGATCCGGGAGATCCACCGGATCACCGGGGACGCGTGCAGCATGCTCAAGGTGGCGGCCGGGTCGATCGACGAGTTCGAGGGGGTCATCGACCGCCTCGCCCCGTACGGCCAGCCGTCCAGCACGATGGTCCTCTCGACCCCGCTGGAGTGGCACCCGCTGACCCCGCTCCCGCCGCCGGCCGGACCGACCCCGCTCGGCCGCCACCGCTGACCCGGGGTTTGCCCCGACGCCAGGGGGAATGCATGCCCCACTGCCCGTCAGCAGGATTCCGGTGCGCCGCACCGGGAGGGGGGAATCATGCGAGGGCTTGTGTCACATCGCGCCCTGTCGGCCGTGCTGAGCGTGCTCGCGCTGGTCGGGGCGTTCGTCCTGATGACCGTCACGCCGGCCCGGGCCGGGGAGAACACCTTCGTCGAGGTCACACCGAACCCCGCGCAGGCCGGCACCCGGGTGAACATCCGGGCCAGCTGCGACAACGCCAACAACCGGCAGGCCGAGGTGAACTCGGACGCGTTCGGTCGGGTGATGCTGCGCCCGAACAACGGCTTCCTGACCGGCGCGGTCACCATCCCGGGCAACAAGCAGCCCGGTGACTTTCCGGTCGACCTGCGCTGCTCCAACGGCAACACCGCGTCGACCATCCTCACCGTGCTGAACATGGCCCAGCCGAGCAAGGGCCCGGCGACCGGCGGCGGTGGCACCGCGACCGGCCGGGGCGCAGGTTCGCTGCTGCTGGTCGGTGGGCTGGTCACGGTGGCGGTGGTGGCCGGTGTCAGCGCCCGTCGCAGGGCCGGCTCCCGCGGCTGACGAGGTGCGGCCATGGCCCGCTCACGTGACCGGGACGACCGGGCGACACCGGACCGGAACATAGCGGCACGAGGCCGGATCACCGGAACCGCACAAGGCCGGATGGCCGGGACGGCACCAGGCCGGACGGCGGGGACGGCCCGAGGCCGGATCACTGGGATGGCACGAGGCCGCAAGGTCGGGGCCGGACCTGACCGGAACAACCGGGCGACCCGGCTCGGGGACGACCAGACCACGCCGGGTCGGGCGCGGCGGCGGCCGTCCGCCGGCCGGAAGCGGGAGCACACTCGGGCCGGAAGCCGCCTCGCGGCGGGGGCCCGGTTGCTCTCCCGGGCCTCACGCCGGTTCGCCCGGGCCACCGGGCACGCCTTCTCGGCCAGCGTCACCACGGCCGACCCGCAGGCCCGTCCGGTGCCCGCCGCGGCGGCCCACCGCGCGGCGGGCCGGTGGCAGTCCCTCGGGCAGCGGGGGCCGGGCGTCCCGGTGCTGGTGATCGCGGCGCTGATGGTGCTGATCGTGGCGATGCTCGGCGTGGAACGGGTCACCGGGATCAGCGTGCTGCCGGACCGGCTCAGCGCCGGCCTGCGCCCGCCGCCGAAGAAGTTCCCGGTGCTGCCGGGGAGCCCGCCCACGGACATCACGATCGGCAAGATCGACCTGCGGGCGCCGGTGCACCGGGTCGGCATCGCCCCCGACGGCAGCATCGCCGTGCCGGACGTCCGCCAGTCCGGCGAGGCCGGCTGGTACGACCAGGGGCCGACCCCCGGACAGTACGGACCGGCGGTGATCGTGGGGCACGTCGACACCACCACCGGACCGGCGGTCTTCCACGACCTGAAGAGCCTGGACGACGGCGACCGGGTCGAGGTGACCCGGGCGGACCGGTCGGTGGCCGTCTTCGAGGTCACCTCGGTGCAGCGGTACGGCAAGGACCGACTGCCGGCGGACGAGATCTTCGGCGACTTCAGCCGGCCCAACCTGCGCCTGATCACCTGCGGTGGCCGGTGGGTGGGCGGCGAGACCGGGTACGCCGACAACCTGGTGGTCTACGCGTCCCTGGTCAAGGCGCGCGGCCCGTGACCGGGCCTCAGGCCGCCGCCTCGGACTCGCGCAGGTCGAGCCAGTCCGCCCAGCGCGGGTCGGGCGCCCGGTGGCCGAGCACCCGCCAGGCCGTGCCCTTCGGGGCCGCGGGCAGGCTGTGCAGCCGCCAGCCCAGCTCGGCCGGGGTCTTGTCGCCCTTGGTGTGGTTGCAGCGGGCGCAGGCGGCGACGACGTTCTCCCAGGCGTGCCGGCCGCCCCGGCTGCGCGGGAAGACGTGGTCGATGGTCTCCGCCGGCCCCCGGCAGTAGGCGCAGCGCCAGCCGTCCCGGGCGAAGATCGCCCGGCGGGAGAGCCCGACGTGGGTGCGGTAGGGCACCCGCACGAAGCGGGTCAGCCGAACCACCGAAGGCACCGGCAGCGCGTTGCGGGCGCTGTGCAGAACGCCGTCGCCGTCGGCGACGCAGACGGCCTTGGCCGAGAGCACGAGGATCGCGGCTCGACGCACCGATACGACACACAGCGGCTCGTAGGTGGCGTTGAGGACCAACGCGCCGGAGCCCGCCGTGGGTCGTATGTCAGGCATCGTGCTCACCCTCCCGGTCCAGCTGCTCCCGCCGCTGTCGCACCGGCGCCCGCCCCGCGGGCAGCGGGGAGCCGCACCGGCGCCGGCCGGATCACCGACGTCCGTTGCGCCAATCGTCCCTGATCGGACCCCGGATTGCACGCACTAATCCGGGGTACCCCTTGGAACCTTCCGTGGCCCGCGCCGACATGACCGGTTCCGCCCGGGTTGATCGCCGCGGGCGACGGCCGCCCGCCCGGTGGTCACCGTCCGGAGGGTCGGCAGCGGCCGTCCAGGAGCGTTGCGGTACGAAGACAGGGTGAGTGCCAGCCTGATGTTCCTCGCCCTGAGCGCCGTGGGCCCGAGCCCCACGCCGTCCGTCGACTGCCGGACGGACCCCTGGTGCAAGAACGTCTACGACCTGACCGGCTCGGCCTGGTTCGCGGAGGGCAGCTACTGGATCCTGCTGAAGCCGCTGCGGGTCATCCTGATTCTGCTGCTCGCCATCGTCGCCCGCTGGGCGATGCACCGGACGATCGACCGGCTGGTGCGGACCACCACCCAGGGCGCGGTGCCCACCATGCTGCGGCCACTGCGGGAGCGGATCCCGAGCGCCACGCTCGAGCCGGAACAGTTCGTGCCGGAGCGGCGGCGGCAGCGGGCCGAGGCGATCGGCTCGGTGCTGCGCAGTCTGGTCACCGCGTTCATCTTCGGCATCGCGCTGCTGATGGTGCTGAAGGAGTTCAGCTTCGACCTGGCGCCCCTGCTGGCCAGCGCCGGCATCGCCGGCGTGGCGCTCGGCTTCGGCGCGCAGAGCCTGGTCAAGGACCTGATCGCCGGCCTGTTCATGCTGATCGAGGACCAGTACGGCGTCGGCGACAACGTCGACCTGGGCGAGGCGAGCGGGGTGGTGGAGTCGGTCGGCCTGCGGGTCACCACCGTGCGGGACGGGCGGGGCGTGCTCTGGTACATCCGCAACGGCGAGATCGTCCGGGTCGGAAACAAGAGCCAGGGCTGGGCGCTGGTCGTGGTCGACCTGCCGATCGGCTTCGCCGGCACGGAGCAGGCGACCGCGGTGCTGCGGACGGCGGCGGCCTCGCTGGCGATGGACCCGGAGCTGGCGACGCAGATCGTCGAGGAGCCCGAGGTGCTCGGCGTCGAGCAGATGACGGTGGACGGCGCGGTCATCCGCACCGTGGTCAAGACGACCGCCGACGGGCAGTTCGCGGTCGCCCGGGAACTGCGCCGCCGGCTCGCCGAGGCGCTGGAGAACTCCGGCATCACCGCCCGGATCGCCGCCCGGCTCTACCCGGGCGTCCCGGCCCCGGCGCCCGGCCGGGGCGAGACCGGCACGGGTGGCGCGACCTGAGCCTGATCGGGCCCCTCCGGGCGATACGGACGATCCGGGGGTCGCGGACCGCGCAGCCCCTCGGGTATCGTCCGTTCGTTCAGTCGGAGATGCGACGATCAATCCGTTCGCCCTAGCCAGTTGTCAGACGATCGGGCAGAATCCGGTGCAACACGCCCCCTTGGGGGCGTGCTCGTGTCCTCGCTGATCCGTAGATCTGACGACGGTTCCCGGGCAGGTCATCACGAGTGGCCGACCTTGGGGAACGATGGAGGCGACGGTGTCCGACGAGCGACCCGCCCGGGAGGGCCCTGCCACCTTCCGTGAAGTGTTCGCCCAGGTCGAATACCGCACGATCTTCACGGCCAGCGCGCTTTCCTGGATCGGCGACTACATCGCCAAGGCCGCGGTGACCGTCCTGGTGTACCGGGAGACCGAGTCGGTGGCGCTCTCCGCCGCCGCCTTCGCGGTCAGCTACCTGCCCTGGCTGGTCGGCGGTCCGCTGCTCGCCACCCTCGCCGAACGGCACCGCTACCGGCAGGTCATGGTGACCTGCGACCTGGTTCGGATGGCGCTGATGGTGCTGGTGGCCATTCCCGGCAACCCGCCGTGGCTGATCCTCGCCCTGCTCTTCGGCACCACGCTGGCCAACCCACCGAGCCAGGCCGCCCGGTCCGCGCTCATGCCGCTGATCCTCACCGGCGACCGAGTGGTGGTGGGCCTCTCGATCAACGCCAGCACCGGCCAGGCCGCCCAGGTCCTCGGCTACCTGATCGGCGCGGGGATCGCCACGGTCAACCCGACCGCCGCGCTGCTGATCAACGCGGCGACCTTCGGCGCCTCGGCCGTCCTGGTCCGGTTCGGCATCAAGGACCGGCCGCCCGCGATGACCGCCGCGCACCGCAGCCACCTGCTGCGGGAGACCGCCCAGGGCTTCCAGATCGTCTTCGGCCAGCCGGTGCTGCGGGCCATCGCCGTGCTGGTGTTCAGCGCGATGCTCTTCTCCATCGTGCCGGAGGGTCTCGCCGCGGCCTGGGCCGCCGACCGGGCCGGGGGCGACCTCGACACGGGCGTCGCACAGGCCGTCATCATGGCGGCCAACCCGGTCGGCTTCATCCTCGGCGGCCTGCTGGTCGGCCGGGCGTTCTCGCCCGTCCGCCGGCTCACGCTGATGCGACCGCTGGCGGTCCTCGCCCCGGCGGCGCTGGTCCCTGCGCTGCTCGACCCGCCGCCGGCGGTGGTGGCGGTCCTCGCCGCCGCCTGCGGTTTCGCCGTCGCCGGTCTCCTGCCGGTGGCCAACGGCCTTTTCGTGCAGGCCCTGCCCGACGGCTACCGCGCCCGGGCGTTCGGCGTGATGGCCAGCGGAATCCAGATCATCCAGGGCGTCGCGGTGCTGACCACCGGGTTGCTCGCCGAGCGGTTCCCCATCCCCCTGGTGGTGGGCACATGGAGCGCCGCGGGGGTGGTGCTGATGGTCGCGGCGGCGCTGGCCTGGCCGAGCCGGGAGGCGGTGGACGCCGCCGTCGAGGCGGCCGGCCGGGCTGGAGCCACCGGGATGGTCCCGCACACGCGGCGGCCGACCACGCCGGCCCAGGGGGCCGGGACGGTCGACGACCGGCCGGGCGAGCGGGGTCGACGCAGTCACGCGGTGACCTGAGCCACCCGCCCGCCGGGCGACGGGCCCGGCAGTGCCGCCGCGGCACCTGGCAGGATGGAACGGTGACTTCCGCAGGCGAATCCGACCGGCCCGGCACCTCGATGACCCTCTTCGAGGCGGTCGGCGGCGAACCCACCTTCCGCAGGTTGGTGGGCGAGTTCTACGCCGGCGTCGCGACCGACCCTTTGCTGCGGCCGATGTACCCGGAGGAGGACCTCGGCCCCGCCGCCGACCGGTTCACCCTCTTCCTGATGCAGTACTGGGGCGGCCCGAACACCTACTCGGCGCAGCGCGGCCACCCGCGGCTGCGGATGCGGCACGCGCCCTTCCGGATCGGCGCGGCGGAGCGGGACGCCTGGCTGCACCACATGCGGCGCGCCGTCGACCGGCTCGACCTGCCGCCGGAGCTCGCGGGCGCGCTCTGGGACTACCTGGAGCGGGCCGCGTACTTCATGGTCAACATGCCGGAGGACCCGGCCGACAGGGCCTGACGGCGCGCGACCCCCCGGCGCCGTCAGAGCAGGGCGCCCTCGTCGTGCAGCCAGTCCACGAAGGTGGTGGCGACCGCCGCGCCGCAGTCGAGCATCTCGACCAGCAGCGCGTCGTGGGTCCCGGCGCCGAGCGGCACCTGCAACTCGGCGTAGATCGGCAGCTGGCCGCGCTCGGTCGGGTCGCCGATGTACGCCTTGCAGAACCGTCGGGTGTGGTTCCACTCGTTGACCACCCGGTAGGCCCGGTCCGCCCAGTCCGGCGGCACCGTCGCGTGTGGACGGGCCCGCATCACCAGGATCTCGTCCTCCGGCCCCTCGAGGGTGACCAGCACCGCGTGCCGCTCCCACATGGCCAGCAGGTTGCCGCCGCCGTCGGCCAGGTAACGCACGTCGAGCAGGTCGAGCGCGTCGCAGACCCGGCGAAGGGTGACCGGGGCGATGGTGGCCGGCATCTCCGCGATCACCGGCCGTTCGGCGGCCGGCGCGTCGTCCCCCGGCTGACGGGGGGCCGGTGGTCCGACCCGGACGGTGTCATCCACTGTGATCCCGCTTCGAGTTTCCGGATCGCCGCCACCGACGGGATCTGGGCGCCATGACCACCACGGCATCGCTCGCGCACCTCACTCCCCAGCGGATCCAGTCGCCTACGGTGCGTTGGATCCGAGGATGGACGGTACCCGGACAGCCGGGTTGAAGCATCCCCCCAACGGCTGCCCCAGCCCGGAAGAATGAACCCGGGTCATCCGTTCGGCTGACCGCCCGCAGGACTCAGGGTGAGCCCGGCAACCTTCCGCGACCACGCGGCTCCGTACGGTCCGACCAGGCCGACCCAACGGCCTGCGAGGCGTACCTGCACGTCGCCGGGGCCGAGGAAGCCCATCCGGACCAGCCCCTGCACCAACCGCTGCGGCACCTCCACCGGGGTGTCCGGCGAGTCGTCGGGCGTGACCACCACCGCGACGTGGTCGAGCAGGGCGTCCCGCAGTGCCCGCTGCCCGACCGCGCGCCCACCCACGCCCTGGGTGGACGCCTCGCGCAGCGCACCTGCCGCCGCCGTGGCGATCCGGCGCAGCTCCTCGGCCGGCAGCGTTTCCACGGCCCGGCTCGCGGCCGGCGGCAGCGGCCATCGCCACTGGTCGTCCCGTCGGCGAGGTAGCGCCCCGCCGGCGGCCTCCAGCTCGGCCAGCAGCTCGGCCGCCGCGACGGTGACGTCACCGGGGGCGACCCCGGCGACCGTGCGAACCACGAGCACGCCCCAGGGCAGCCGGGCCCAGAGGGCGGTACGGCCCGCGCCGGGCACCGGGCGGAGCCGGACCACGGTGGCCGGGTCCAGCCGGACCAGCCGGGCCAGGAAGGCGCCCGCGTCGGCCACCCCCCGCAACCCGTGGCCCCCGGTCTCCACCGCCCCGGTCATCCGGCGTCCGCCGCCGGGGCGTACCGGAGCAGGAAGGCACGCTCCTCCGGGCTGATCCGCCGGGGTCGCTGCGCGGCCAGGTCGAACGGGACGAGCACCGAGCGGGCGCGGCTGGCCAGCACGTCGCCGTCGTACAGCTCGTAGGCGACGGTGAACGAGGCGGCCCGGATCTCCTCGACCCACAGCTCGATCCGGACGCTCGGGGCCGCCTCCGCGCTGGCCCGGCCGAGCGCGTAGTCGACCGGGCGCAGGTAGTCGACCTCGTGCCGACGGATGACCACCCCGTCGGCCAGCGAGCCCACTCCCCACGCCCGGCCGCCGGCGAACATCAACGCCACCCGCGCCTCCTCGTACAGGGTGAGGAAGCGCGAGTTGTTGACGTGGCCGTACGCGTCCAGGTCGGACCAGCGCAGCGCGCAGTGGTAGACGAACCGGTCAGTCACGGGTCAGCTTGCGGTAGGTCACCCGGTGCGGACGGGCGGCCTCGGCGCCGAGCCGGTCGATCTTGTTCTTCTCGTACGCGTCGAAGTTGCCCTCGAACCAGAACCACTTCGCCGGGTTCTGGTCGTCGCCCTCCCAGGCCAGGATGTGCGTGGCGACCCGGTCCAGGAACATCCGGTCGTGGGAGATGACCACGGCGCAGCCGGGGAACTCCAGCAGCGCGTTCTCCAGGCTGGAGAGGGTCTCCACGTCCAGGTCGTTCGTCGGCTCGTCGAGCAGGATCGCGTTGCCGCCGATCTTCAGCGTCAGCGCCAGGTTGAGCCGGTTGCGCTCGCCACCGGAGAGCACCTTGGTCGGCTTCTGCTGGTCCGGCCCCTTGAAGCCGAACGCCGCGATGTACGCCCGGGACGGCATCTCGACCTTGCCGACCATCAGGTAGTCGAGCCCGTCGGAGACGACCTCCCACACGGTCTTGTCCCCGGCGAGGCCCTGCCGGTTCTGGTCGACGTACGACAGGGAGACGGTCTCGCCGACCCGGACCTGGCCGTCGGTCGGCTGCTCCAGCCCGACGATGGTCTTGAACAGGGTGGTCTTGCCGACGCCGTTCGGGCCGATGATGCCGACGATGCCGTTGCGCGGCAGCGAGAAGCTGAGGTTGTCGATCAGCACCCGGTCGCCGAAGCCCTTGGCCAGGTTGTGCGCCTCGATGACCGTGCTGCCCAGGCGCGGGCCCGGCGGGATCTGGATCTCCTCGAAGTCCAGCTTCCGGGTCTTCTCCGCCTCGGTGGCCATCTCGTCGTACCGGTCGAGCCGGGCCTTCGACTTGGTCTGGCGGGCCTTGGCGTTGGAGCGGACCCACTCCAGCTCCTCGGTGAGCCGCTTCTTCATCTTGGCGTCGCGGCGACCCTCGACGGCCAGCCGGGCGGCCTTCTTCTCCAGGTAGGTGGAGTAGTTGCCCTCGTACGGGTAGGCCCGGCCACGGTCCAGCTCGAGGATCCAGTTGGCCACGTTGTCGAGGAAGTACCGGTCGTGGGTGATCGCCATCACCGTGCCGGCGTACTTGGCCAGGTGCTGCTCCAGCCAGGAGACGCTCTCCGCGTCCAGGTGGTTGGTGGGCTCGTCGAGCAGCAGCAGGTCGGGCGCCTCCAGCAGCAGCTTGCAGAGCGCGACCCGGCGGCGCTCACCACCGGAGAGCTGGGTGACGTCGGCGTCCGGCGGCGGGCAGCGCAGCGCGTCCATGGCCAGTTCGAGCTTGGAGTCGATGTCCCAGGCGTCGAGGTGGTCCAGCTCCTCCTGGAGCTTGCCCATCTCCTCCATCAGCTCGTCCGAGTAGTCGGTGGCCATCTGCTCGGCGATGTTGTTGAACCGCTCCAGCTTGGCCTTGGTCTCGGCGACCGCCTCCTCGACGTTGCCGAGGACGGTCTTGGCGTCGTTGAGCGCGGGCTCCTGGGCGAGCATGCCGACCGTGTAGCCGGGCATGAGCCGGGCCTCGCCGTTGCTCGGCCGGTCCCACCCTGCCATGATCTTGAGGAGGCTGGACTTACCGGCGCCGTTCGGACCGACCACACCGATCTTGGCCCCCGGCAGGAAGTTCAGCGTCACGTTGTCGAGCACGACCTTGTCGCCGTGCGCCTTGCGCGCCTTTTCCAGGACGTAGATGAACTGGGCCACGGTGCGGGCTACCTCCGTAGGTTGCGATCGCGGGTCTGGGCGGCGCGGGCGCGGGCGGCGACTTCCGCCCGCCGCTGCCGACCGGGGGCCGGCCGCGCGCACGCCATCGTCAATCCTGACAGGTACGGCCCGCTTCGCCCACATCACCCCGCCCGGGCGTACGGTGTCCCCGCCCACCGTCCCTGCTGTCGACAAGATCACTGACCCGGTTGAGCTCACGTGGGACGGGTAGGGAACTCCGGCACGGGGCATCAGACGCCGCAGCTACGCTCAGTACGCTCATCGCGGTGGACCCGTCAGCACCCGGAGGTGGCCGATCGTGACCGTCCGTAGCTCCTTTGTCGTAGTGGCGAACCGACTGCCGGTCGACGAGGTGAGCACACCCGAGGGACGGCAGTGGCGACGCAGCCCGGGTGGGCTGGTCACCGCCCTGCACCCCGTCCTCGCCGAACAGCAGGGCACCTGGGTGGGCTGGGCCGGCGGCACCGGCGCCGCCCCCGAGCCGTTCGACCTGGAGGGGATCCGGCTGCATCCGGTGCCGCTGAGCGCGGAGGAGCTGGAGCGTTACTACGAGGGCCAGTCCAACGCGACGATCTGGCCGCTCTACCACGACGCGGTGGAGACCCCCGCCTACAAGCGCCGGTGGCGCGAGGCGTACCGGCTGGTCAACGCCCGGTTCGCGGAGGCGGCGGCGGACGTCGCGGCCGAGGGCGCGACGGTCTGGGTGCAGGACTACCAGCTGCAACTGGTCCCGGCGATGCTCCGCGAGCTGCGGCCGGACCTGAAGATCGGCTTCTTCCTGCACATCCCGTTCCCGCCGATCGAGCTGTTCATGCAGATGCCGTTCCGGACCGAGATCCTGCGCGGCCTGCTCGGCGCCGACCTGGTCGGCTTCCAGCAGCGGCTGGCCGCGCAGAACTTCGTCCGGCTGGCCCGGCACCTGCTCGGCCTGCGCTACGAGGGGCAGATGATCCAGGTCGACGGTCGGGAGGTGAAGGCCGGCGCCTTCCCGATCTCCATCGACACCAGGGAGATGGAGCGGCTGGCCGAGGACCCGGCGATCCAGGCCCGGGCCAAGCAGATCCGGGAGGAGCTGGGCAACCCGAAGACGATCATCCTGGGCGTCGACCGGCTCGACTACACCAAGGGCATCGAACTCCGGCTGAAGGCCTTCCGCGAACTCCTCGCTGACGGAAAGTTGACAGTTCCGGACGCGGTCATGGTGCAGGTCGCCACCCCGAGCCGGGAGCGCGTGGAGCACTACCAGGCACTTCGCGTCAAGGTCGAGCGCGAAGTTGGTCGGATTAATGGCGAATTCGGACGGGTCGGCGTGCCGGCGGTGCATTATCTGCATCAGTCGTACAGTCGCTCCGAACTGGCCGCGATGTACGTCGCGGCAGACGTGATGATGGTGACCCCGCTGCGAGACGGAATGAACCTGGTGGCCAAGGAGTACGTCGCATCGCGCGCCGACCAGGGCGGCGCGCTCGTGCTCAGTGAGTTCGCCGGCGCCGCGACCGAGCTGCGCCAGGCCTTCCTGTGCAACCCGCACGACCCCGACGCGGTCAAGGACGCGCTGCTGCGCGCCGTGCACGTCGAGAAACCCGAGGCCCGCCGCCGGATCCGGGTGATGCAACGCCACCTGCGCACCCACGACGTGGGGCACTGGGCAAAATCCTTCCTGACCGAACTCGGCGTGCCCGATACGGAGGCCGCGTGAACGCGCCCGCACCCGCCACCCCGCACGGCGGTGTGATGGACCCCGAGCTGCGCGCCGCCATCGGCCGCATCGCCCGGATCCCCCAGCTCCTGGTCGCCTGCGACTACGACGGCACCCTCGCGCCGATCGTCGAGGACCCGAGCAAGGCGGTGCCGCTGCCCGAGTCGGTGGCCGCGGTCCGCGCCCTCGCCGCGCTGCCGCAGACCAGCGTCGCGGTGGTCTCCGGGCGGGCCCTGCGCGACCTGGCCGCGCTCTCCCGGCTGCCCAGCGAGGTCCACCTGGTCGGCAGCCACGGCTCCGAGTTCGACATCGGCTTCGTCGAGCGGCTCTCCCCCGAACTGATCGCGGTCCGCACCCGGCTGCGCAACGAGCTGCGCGAGATCGCCGCGGCCCACCCCGGGGTACGCCTCGAACGCAAGCCGGCCAGCGTCGCCGTGCACACCCGCGGGGTG
This sequence comes from Micromonospora sp. RTP1Z1, assembly GCF_033804685.1. Taxonomy (NCBI): domain Bacteria; kingdom Bacillati; phylum Actinomycetota; class Actinomycetes; order Micromonosporales; family Micromonosporaceae; genus Micromonospora; species Micromonospora sp. RTP1Z1. The sequence continues at coordinate 42,488 of NZ_JAPFQV010000034.1, read as the reverse complement.
GACCCGCAGGTCGCCGCCGTCGTCATCGAGGCGGTCCGGAGCGGCCCGGCCACCTGGGAGGACGTCACCGTCACCCAGGGCAAGGAGGTCATCGAGCTGTCGGTGGTGGCCACCCACAAGGGCACCGCGGTCGACCAGCTCCGCACCCAGCTCGCGGCGAGCGCCGTGCTCTTCATCGGCGACGACGTCACCGACGAGAATGCCTTCGGCAACCTGCACGGGCCGGACGTCGGCATCAAGATCGGCCCGGGTGAGACCCGGGCCGACTACCGGGTGGCCGAGCCGATCGAAGCCGCCCGGGCGCTGGGCCTGCTGCTGGAGACCCGGCGGCACTGGCTCTTCGGCGAGCGGGCGGTCCCGATCGAGCGGCACTCGATGCTGGCCAACGGCCGGACGGTCGCGCTGCTGACCCCCGAGGCCAAGGTCACCTGGCTGTGCCACCCCAAGCCGGACTCCGCGGCGATCTTCGCCGACCTGGTCGGCGGCAGCCCGGCCGGGCACTTCAGCGTCGCCCCGGAGCGCGGTGGCATCCCGCTCGGGCAGCGCTATCGCAACGGCACCATGACGGTGGAGACCCGCTGGTCCGGGCTGACGGTCACCGACTGGCTGGACCTGCCGGCGAAGGAGACCACCCCGGACGGCCCGGCCATCGTCACCGGCGACTCCACGCTGGTCCGGGTGCTCACCGGGTCCGGCCGGGCCCGGGTGGAGTTCGCCCCCCGGCCCGAGTTCGGCCAGGTGGCCGTGCAGCTGCAACCGCTCGACGACGGGCTGCTGGTGCTCGGCTCCAACGAGCCGGTGGCGCTGCACTCCCCCGGCGTCAGCTGGGACGTCACCAACGACGGCGGGTACGAGACCGCCCGGGCGTTGGTCGACCTCTCCGCCGCCGGCGGTCAGGTGGTGCTGGAGCTGCGCTTCGGCACGCAGAGCCTGGAACCCCACCTGGTGCCGGTCCACGAGCGGCAGGCCGCGGCCGAGCAGCCCTGGAAGGACTGGGTGGCTGGGCTGCGGCTGCCCACCACCGCCCGGGACCTGGTCGCCCGCAGCGCGCTCACCCTGCGGGGGCTCTGCCACGAGGCGTCCGGCTCGATCCTGGCGGCGGCGACCACGTCGCTGCCCGAGGAGCTGGGTGGGGTCCGCAACTGGGACTATCGCTACTGCTGGCTGCGGGACGCGGCGATGACCGCCCGCGCGCTGGTGGACCTGGGCTCAATCGAGGAGGCCGAGGCGCTGCTGCGCTGGGTCGACGGCTGCATCGAGCGCACCGGCGGGCACCCCGAGCGGCTGCACCCTCTCTACACGGTCGACGGGTACGAACTGGGCGCCGAGGCGGTCATCGACACCCTGCCCGGGTACGCCGGCTCCCGGCCGGTCCGGGTCGGCAACCTCGCCAACCACCAGCTCCAGCTCGACGTCTTCGGCCCGATCGCCGACCTGATCGCCGCGGTGGCCGATGCGCGTGGCTCGGTCCGCGACGACGAGTGGCGAGTGCTGGAGAACATGGTCGAGGCGGTCCGCCGCCGCTGGCACGAGCCCGACCACGGCATCTGGGAGGCCCGCCTCCCCCCGCGGCACCACATCTTCTCCAAGGTCATGTGCTGGATGACCGTCGACCGGGCGCTGCACGTGGTGCGGCAGCACGGCCACGAGGACCGGCCGGAGTGGGTGGAGCTGCGCGACCGGATCGGCGCGAACGTGCTGGAGTACGGCTGGCACGACGAGGCCGAGGCGTACAGCGTCGCGTACGGGCACGACGAGATGGACGCCTCGTCGCTCTGGATCGGCATCTCCGGGCTGCTCCCCGGCGACGACCCGCGCTTCCTGTCGACCGTGCTCAAGATCGAGGCGGACCTGCGCAGCGGGCCGGTCGTCTACCGGTACCACTGGGACGACGGCCTGCCCGGCCGGGAGGGCGGCTTCCACATCTGCACGGCGTGGCTGATCGAGGCGTACCTGCGCACCGGTCGGCGCACCGACGCCGAGGAGCTGTTCACCCTGATGGTCGACACGGCCGGGCCGACCGGACTGCTCCCCGAGCAGTACGACCCGCTCGCCGAGCGCGGCCTGGGCAACCACCCGCAGGCGTACAGCCACCTCGGCCTGATCCGCTGCGCCCTGCTGCTGGACAACATGCTCAAGCAGTAACTGAAGGGTGACGACGGCGGCGGCGGACCTCGGTCCGCCGCCGTCGTGCTACCCGTCCCGGTCCGACGGGCCACGGCGGCCACCAGCACCGCCTTTGCTCTGCTGCAGCGGAGGCCACAGTGAGGGCTGCCCGGTGTTGCGTGGGCTGCAGCAGAGCAAAGGGCGTGAGCCGACTGGTCCGGGGGCGGGCGGCGGATCAGTAGGATGTCAGGGCGTCGACCACGTCGCCGACGACCACCACGGCCGGCGGCCGCAGCCCGGCGGCGACCACGTCCTGTGCCACCGCGCCGAGCGTCGACCGCAGCAGCCGCTGACCGCCGGTGGTCCCCTCCTGCACCACGATGGCCGGGGTGTCCGCCGGGCGGCCGTGCGCGACGAGCGTCGCGCTGATGGCGGCCAGGTTCTTCAGGCCCATCAGGACGACCAGCGTGCCGCGCAGCCCGGCCAGGGACTCCCAGCGGACCAGCGAGGCCGGCGAATCCGGCGCGACGTGGCCGGAGACCACGGTGAACTCGTGCGCCACCGCCCGGTGGGTGACCGGGACGCCGGCCACCGCCGGCACGGCGATCGCACTGGTCACCCCCGGCACGACCGTCACCGGCACGCCGGCCCCGGCGCAGGCCAGCAGCTCCTCGCCGCCGCGGCCGAACACGTACGGGTCGCCGCCCTTGAGCCGGACCACGGCGTTCCCGGCCAGGGCCCGGTCGACCAGGATGCGGTTGATCTCCTCCTGAGCCCGGGACGGGCCGTAGGGGATCTTGGAGGCGTCGACCAGCTCGACGTCGGGGCGCAGCTCGTCGAGGAGCAGCCCGGGCACGAGGCGGTCGGCGACCACCACGTTCGCCTCGGTGAGCAGCCGCCACCCCTTCACGGTGATCAGCTCCGGATCCCCCGGCCCGGCGCCCACCAGCGCCACTCGACCCGGTGCGCCCCCGCCCCGCGCCGACCCGGCCGCCGCCGGGCCCCGCCCGGCCGAGCCCGCCGTGGTCCCACCCGCGGGTGCCCGGCCGGTGCGGGCGCTGAGCAGGTCACGGACGGCGTCGCGCACAGTCATCGCGCGGCGCGGGTCGCCTCCGCCGAGCACGGCGACGGTGACCGGGCCGTGCCGGGTCACCGCCGGGGTCCACGCGGTGGCGGCGGCGCGGTCGTCGGCGCGTACGCAGAAGATCCGGCGCTCCGCGGCGGCGGAGCTGACCACCGCGGCGGCGGCCCGGTCGTCGACGGCGACCTGGACCAGCCACGCGCCGTCCAGGTCGGCCGGGACGAACCGGCGCGGCTCCCAGCGCAGCCGGCCCGCGTCGACGTGCGCCCGCAGCGCCGGGGTCAGCTCCGGCGAGACCAGCAGGACGTCCGCGCCGGCGTCGAGCAGCGCCGGCACCCGCCGGGTGGCGACCGCTCCCCCGCCCACCACGACCACCGGTCGCCCGGCGAGCCGCAGGCCGAGGGGGTACGGGTTGGCGCTCACGCCGCCTCGCTTCGCTCGCTCACTTCTCGGCCACCCCGGCCGAGTCGAAGGTGGCCACCTCGTGCAGCACCCGGACCGCGCCGGTGACGACCGGCAGCGCGAGCAGCGCGCCGGTCCCCTCGCCGAGGCGCAGCCCGAGGTCGATCAGCGGATCGAGGCCCAGGTGCCGCAACGCCGCGGTGGCCCCCGGCTCGGCGGAGCGATGCCCGGCCACCATCGCCCCGACCGCGTGCGGCGCGAACGCGGCGGCGGCGAGCGCGGCGCTGACCGCGATCACGCCGTCCAGCAGCACCGGGACCCGCCGGGCGGCGGCGCCCAGGATCAGCCCGGCCAGGGCGGCGTGCTCCAGCCCACCGACCGCGGCCAGCACGCCCAGCGGGTCGGCCGGGTCGGGCGCGTGCCGGTCGAGCGCGGCCCGCACCACGCCGACCTTCCGCCGGTACGTCTCGTCGTCCACCCCGGTCCCGCGCCCGGTCGCCTCGGCCGGGTCGACGCCGGTGAACGCGGCGATCAACGCGGCGGCCGGCGTGGTGTTGCCGATGCCCATGTCGCCGGTGAGCAGGATGCCGGCCCCGGCGTCGACCAGCTCGTCGGCGATCCGGATGCCGGTCTCCACCGCCGCCCGCGCCTCGTCCCGGGTGAGCGCGGCGCCAACCGTCATGTCCCGGGTGCCGGGCCGGACGTTCGCGGCCACCAGCCGGGGTCCGGCCGGGTCGGCGGCCTCATCCGGGTCCGCCGGCAGCGGGGTGGCCACGCCGACGTCGACCACGGTTACCGAGGCGCCGGCCTGCCGGGCGAACGCGTTGACCACCGCCCCGCCGGCCAGGAAGTTGCCGATCATCTGCGCGGTCACCTCCTGCGGCCAGGGCGTGACCCCCTGGGCGTGCACCCCGTGGTCACCGGCGAAGATCGCCACCGCGGCCGGCTCCGGCAGCGGTGGCGGGCAGTTCCCGGCCAGCCCGGCGAGGCGTACCGAGAGGGGTTCCAGGGCGCCGAGCGAGCCGGCGGGCTTGGTCAGCCGGCCCTGGAGGTCGCGGGCGGCCGCCATCGCCGCCTCGTCCAGCGGGCCGATCGCCGCGACGGTGGACTCCAACATCATGCCTCCAGGATTTCCGCAAGTATCTCGGTGAACGCGTCGGTGGTGGCCGGGTCGCGCACCGCGATCCGCAGCCAGTCCGGGCCGAGCCCCGGAAACGTGTCGCCCCGGCGAACCGCCCAGCCGCGCTCGCGCAGCCGTTCGCGGACCCGGTCGGCGCCGGGCCGGTGGATCAGCACGAAGGCGCTGGCCGGGTGGCCCACGACGCGTACGCCGGGCAGGCCGGACAGGCGGGCCACCAGGTGGTCGCGGTCGGCGGCGAGCCGCGCGGCGATGGCGCGCTCGGCCGCGACGGCGGCCGGACCCGCGCAGGCGGTGGCGGCGGCGAGCGCCGGGGTGGAGACCGCCCACAGCGGCTGGGCCGCGGCGAATCGGGCCAGCAGCCCCGCCCCGCCGAGCAGGTAGCCGATCCGCAGGCCGGCCAGGCCCCAGGTCTTGGTCAGGCTGCGCACCACGACCAGGCCGGGCAGGTCCCGGCGGGCCGCGAGGGACTCGGGCTCGCCCTCGACGCCGGGCGTGAGCGTGGTGTCGGCGAAGGCCTCGTCGACCACCAGCACCCGGCCCGGCCGGGCCAGCGCGGCCAGCGCGGCGGCCGGGTGCAGCACCGAGGTCGGATTGGTGGGGTTGCCGATCATGACCAGGTCGGCGTCGGCGGGCACCCGGGCCGGGTCGAGCCGGAAGTCGTCGGCCGGGTCGAGCAGCACCCGTTCGACGGCGTGCCCGGCGGCGCGCAGCGCTGCCTCCGGCTCGGTGAACTGCGGGTGCACCACCACCGGTCGCCGGGCGTCGCGGAGCGCCCGGGCGATCAGCACGAAGGCCTCGGCGGCGCCGGCGGTGAGGAGTACCTCTTCCGGGGGACGGCCGTGCCGGGCGGCGACGGCGGCCCGGGCGGGCGCCGGGTCGGGGTAGGCGGCGAGGTCGCCGAGGGCGGCGATCACCGGGTCGGCGAGCCAGTCGGGCATCGGGGCCCGGCGGACGTTGACGGCGAGGTCGACCAGGCCCGGGGTCGCCTCGGCGTCCCCGTGGTGCCCGAGGTCGGGTTCGGTCCCGGTGTCCGGCGGCGTTCCGATCAGCTGACCACGCATGTCCGCGATCCTGCCGGGTAGCCGCCGCGCGGGACAGCGGATCCCGGCGTGGGCCGCGTCACCACCCGTCGACCCGCTCGCCCGTTTATGAATTCTTCTCATTTCCGAATCGGAAATGTCATAGCTTGACCACGTGAGCAACCGACCCCTCGCCTCCGCTGGTCGCGCCATTCCCCTCCTCCGCGCCGGGCTGATCGCCGGCATCGTGGTCGCCGCCGCGGCGTACCCGTTGGCCGCCTTCACCGGCATCGGCGCCAAGGCCACCGCGCACGCAGTGGAGCAGAAGACGGGCATCCTGAGGACCGCGCTGCCCGCCGAGACTTCGTACCTGTACGCGCCGGACGGCAAGACCGTGCTGACGATGTTCTACGAGGAGTACCGCCAGTACACCAAGATCTCCGACATGTCCCCGAACATCCAGCAGGCGATCGTCGCCGCCGAGGACAACCGCTTCTACCAGCACCAGGGCGTCGACCCGAAGGGCGTCGCCCGTGCCTTCGTGTCCAACGCCCGCTCCGGCGGCGTCTCCCAGGGCGCCTCCACGTTGACCATGCAGTACGTCCGGATGGCCCTGCGGGACAGCGCCAAGACGCCGAAGGAGGTCCAGGAGGCCACCCAGCAGACCAGCCTGCGCAAGGTCAAGGAGATGCGGATGGCGCTGGACGTCGAGAAGGAGCTGAGCAAGGAGCAGATCCTGGAGCGCTACCTCAACTCGGCCTACTTCGGCCACCGCGCGTACGGGATCTACGCCGCCTCGCAGATCTTCTTCTCCAAGATCCCGGCCACCCTCACCCCGGCCGAGGCGGCCACCCTCGCCGGCCTGGTCAAGTCCCCCTCCGAGTACGACCCGATCACCTCGGACCAGAAGGACGCCACCGGCCGGCGCAACTACGTGCTGGACAAGATGTCCCAGCTCGGCTACCTCTCCCCGGACGCAGCCGCGGCGGCGAAGTCCCAGCAAATCCAGCTGAAGCTCACCAATCCGCCGAACGACTGCGCCTCGATCGACGAGAAGCACACCAGTTGGGGCTTCTACTGCGACTACCTGAAGAACTGGTGGAGCACGCAGCCGGCGTTCGGCGAGAACCGGCTGGAACGGATGGACAAACTGCGCCGCGGCGGATATCGGATCGTGCTGGCCCTCGACCCGAAGATCCAGGACGCGGCCGAGAAGAACGTCGGGGCCAAGGATGCCACCGGCAGCCCGTTCGCCAACGGGATCGTGGTCGCCGAGCCGGGCACCGGCCGGATCAAGGCGATGGCGGTGAACCGGAACTACTCCCTGGACCTGAGCGAGAACGGCCCCAGCTCCAATCCGGAGGCCGGCCCGAAGACCAAGGCGAACTACCCGAACACGGTCGCCCCGCTCCTCGGCGGCGGCACCCTCCCGGGCTACCAGGCCGGATCGACGTTCAAGATGTTCCCGATGCTGGCCGCCCTCAACTCCGGCATGACGCTCTCCACCGCGATCGACTCGCCGTACAGATACCAGTCGGCCATCTACAACGGCTGGGCGCCGTCGAACGCCAGCGCCGCGATGACCGGGCGGCAGACCATGTGGTCCGGCTTCGGCAAGTCGGTGAACACCTACTTTGTACAGTTGGAGGAGCGGGTCGGCGCGGACAAGGCGGTCCGCCTGGCCGAGCAGCTCGGGCTGCGCTGGCGGACCGACGTGGACCGGGACCAGGCGTCCCCAGGCAAGGCGAAGAAGTGGGGCGCGTTCACCCTGGGCGTCTCCGACGCCACCCCGCTGGAGATGGCGAACGCGTACGCGGCGGTCGCCGCCGACGGCCGGTACTGCGAGGCGATCCCGGTGAACTCGATCCTGAACCGGGACGGCACGCCGGCCATCTACACCACCGCCGGCGGGGTGCAGCGGGAGGTCGCCAAGCCGCGCTGCCGGCAGGTGGTCAGCGCGGACGCGGCCCGGGCCGCCACCGACGCGGCCCGCTGCCCGACCGGCGACACCCCGGCGCGGGGCGGCTGCGGCGGCTGGTCGACCGCCGACAGCGTCCGGGGCACGGTGGGCCGCCCGGTGGCCGGCAAGACGGGTACCACGGACAGCACCCGGTCCGCGTGGTTCGTCGGATACACGCCGGAGCTGGCGGCGGCGAGCTTCATCGCCGACCCGGACAATCCGTTCAACGCGGTGGGCGACGGCCAGTCCGAGGTCCCGGTGGACGCGGTGGCGACGACCCTGCGCGACGCGCTCAAGGGTCAACCCACCCGCCAGTTCACCCCGCCGTCCGACCAGATCGTCGGCTGACCGTCCCGTCGATCACCCACCACCGGACCGCCCGGGGGTGCGCCCGGGTTAGTTGATCAAGAGGCTTGCGTCCGGATCCTGGCGATCCTCGACGCAAACCTCTTGATCGACTCGACGGGCGGGCGGTGGTGGGTGGGTGGCGGTCCGGGTCAGCGGAGGTCGGCGGCGACGAAGGACCAGACCTCGAGGTCGACCCGGGCGCCACGGACGAAGCCGGCGTTACGCAGCAGGCCCTCGTAGCTGAACCCGGCCTTCTCGGCCACCCGCCGGGACGCCACGTTCCCCGGCGCGACCCGCAATTCGACCCGCTGGAAGCCGTGCTCCAGGATCAACGCGATGGCCAGCGCGTCCACCGCCTCGGCAGCCAGCCCGTAACCGCGGGCGTGCGGGGCGATCGCATAGGAGACCTCGGTCAACGGGGCGCCCCAGTCGGTGCGGCGGGTCCACAGGCAACCCACCACCCGCTGATCCTCCCGGCGGAGCACCCCGTAGTGGTCGCCGTCGCCGCTGTCCCGGCGCTGCCGGGCCAGCTCGGTGCACCAGGACCGCCCCTCGATCTGCCCGGACGCCTCCGCCAGCGGCAGCCAGCGCTGGGTCCGCCGGTCCGCGAAGACCTCGTCGACCGCCTCGGCATCGGCCGCGGTGAGCTGCCGGACCTCGGTGCGCGGCGTCGAGACGGTCAGCGCCGGGAAGCGGCGCACGGCCACCTGCCCGATCATGCCGGGGCCTCCGCGGTCGCCGGCTCCACCGCCGCGGCGGCCACCAGCCGCACGGCGATTTCCGGGTACGCAGCCCAGTGCGGGACGAGCTGCGAGGCGTGCACGCCCCGCCAGACGAAGCCCTCCGGCGCGCCGCCGTCCCAGCTCCACGCCGGCCGCTCGCCGGACCGCGGGGTGAGCACCGCGCTGTGCTGCTTGTGCCCGACCACCACCGTGCCCGCGGCGGCCACCACGCTGTCCGTCCGGGCGGTCGCCTCCCGGTAGCCGATCACCATGCCGTCCCGGCTCGCGCCGATCGCATCGAGCACCCCGCACATCGGCAGCCCGTCCAGCTCCCGGGCCAGCCAGAGCAGGCCGGCGCCCTCGGCGATCACCGGGCGGCCGGTGCGGGCCAGCTCGGCGACGGCGATGCAGAGCCGGCGGTTGGCGGACAGCTCGTCCGCGTACGACTCGGGGAGCCCCCCACCGACGACCAGCGCGCGGGTGCCCGCGGGCAGGGCCTCGTCGCGCAGCGGGTCGAACGTGACCACCTCCGCGCCGGCGGCGCGGAGCAGCTCGGCCGTCTCCGGGTGGCTGTAGCTCCCGCCCGGGCCGCCGGCCAGCGCGACCACCGGGCGTGACCCGCCCGGCGCCTGCGCCGTCGGCTCCGGCGACCACGGGTCGACGGTCAGCGCCGGCGCCGACCGGGCCAGCACCAGCAGCCGGTCCAGGTCGACCGTGGCGGCCACCGCCTCACCCAGCCGGCGCACCGCGCGCACCGCCTCACCGTCCCGCGTGATCGCAGGCACCAGGCCGTGCCGGCGGGCGGGCAGCACCGGGGGCAGCTCGTGCCGGCGCAGCGCGCCGTAGACCGGCACCCCGATGTCGTCGAGGGCCTCGCGCAGCATCGCCTCGTGCCGGGGCGACGCCACCCGGTTGAGGATCACCCCGCCGAGCCAGAGCTGCTCGTCGTACGCCCGGAAGCCGTGCACCAGGGCGGCCACCGACTGCCCCATCGCGGCCACGTCCACCATCAGCACGACCGGGCTGCGCAGCACGGCGGCGACCGCCGCCGTGGACTCGGTCTCCGGCCGACCGTTGACCGAGTCGTAGAGCCCCATGGTGCCCTGCACCACGGCGAGCCCGGCCCCCGCGGACCCGTGCGCGAAGAGCGGGGCGATCCGCTCCGGGCCGACCAGCCGCGGGTCCAGGTTGCGTCCCGGGCGGCCGGCGGCCAGGCCCAGGTACGCCGCGTCGACCTGGTCCGGCCCGATCTTGAAGCCGGCCACGTCGAGCCCCCGGTCCGCCAGGGCGGCGAGCAGCCCGAGGGAGATGGCGCTGGTGCCGTGCCCCGAGGAGGGCGCGCTCAACAGGACGCGCGGCACGTCGGTCATCATCGACTCCTCGCAGGCGACGGGACGTACGTGGTGGGGGTGGTGCGCGACGGCCGACCGGTCGGCCCGGTCCGCCGGCGTGACCATACCCGGCCGGACCGACGGGTGCCGGCCGCCGACCGGCCGGTTCGGTGCCCGCGCAGCTCAGTGGCCCCGCTCATACGGGTAGCCTCGACGCGTGTACCGGTTCCTGCTGACCCCGCGCTGGCTGGGCGGTCTCGCGCTGACCCTGGTCGCCGCCGCGGTGATGGTGTTCCTCGGCAACTGGCAGCTGGACCGCTACCGGGGACGGACAACGATCAACGAGCGGATCGACGCGGGCGCGACCATGGCTCCCGCGCCGGTGCGCGACGCGATGCCCGCCCCGACCGGCGGCCCCGGCACCGCCGGCCCCGCCCCCGCCGACCGGCTCACCTGGACCCGGGTCACCGCCACCGGCCGGTACGACCCCGCGAACGTGGTCCTGGTCCGCGGCCGCACGGTCGACAGCTCGGTCGGCTTCGAGGTGCTCAGCCCGCTGGTGCTCACCGACGGGACCGCCGTGCTGGTGGACCGGGGCTGGATCCCGCCGGCCCCCGGCGCCGGCGCCACCGCCCAGCCGCAGGTGCCGGCCGCGCCCACCGGCGAGGTGACCGTCACCGGCCGGGTGGTGGCCAGCGAGAGCGGCGCAGGCGCGGTGGACCGGCGCGACGGCAAGCTGGAGACCCGACGGATCGGCGTCAGTCGGCTCGCCCGGGAGCTGCCCTACCCGATCCACGGCGGCTACCTGCTGCTCGACCAGCAGACCCCGGCCGCCGACCCGGCCTTCCAGGCGGTGCCGATCGGGCACACCAACAACTGGCAGAACTTCGGCTACGTGGTGCAGTGGTGGCTCTTCGCCGGCATGAGCCTCTTCGGCTACGGCTGGGTGGCCCGGCGGGAGGCGCGCCGGGCGGCCGGGCTGGACAAGCCCCGCCCGCCCGTCGACCGAGCCGCCGAACCGGCGCCCAGCGCGTCGGCCTGACCGGGGCGGACCGCGCCGGACGACCCGTCAGCCGGTGACCCGACCGGCGTGGATGGCCCGGACCGCGTCGATGGTGTCGGCCTCCGCCGCGGACTTGTCGTCCCGGTACCGCACCACCCGGGCGAACCGCAGCGCCATCCCGCCCGGGTAGCGGCTGCTGGTCTGCACCCCGTCGAACGCGATCTCGACGACCTGCTCGGGGCGGACCCGGACCACCCAGTCGCCCTTCTCCACCGCCAGACCCAGGAAGCGCTCGGTCTGCCAGCGCAGCACCTCGTCGGTGAGCCCCTTGAACGTCTTGCCGAGCATCACGAAGTCGCCGGTACGCGGATCCCGGGCGCCCAGATGCAGGTTGGAGAGCCACCCCTGCCGGCGCCCGCTCCCCCACTCCACCGCAAGCACCACCAGGTCGAGGGCGTGTCGGGGCTTGACCTTGACCCAGGCCGACCCGCGCCGGCCCGCGTCGTAGGGGGCCGCCGGGTCCTTGACCACCACCCCCTCCTGACCAGCGTCGAGCGCGGCGGCGAACGCCTCGCCGGCCTGCTCGGGCCCGTCCACCTCCATCCGGCCGACCAGCAGCGTCGGGTCCACCGCGCTGGCCAGCGCGGCCCACCGCTCACGGCCCGGCAGGTCGATCAGATCCGCGCCGTCGAGGTGCAGCAGGTCGAAGAAGTACGGCGTCAGCACGGTCTCGCCGGTGGTCTCGGCGGCGGCCAGCACGGCCGGCGCGACCGGGGTGGCACCGGTGACGCTGGGTGTGGTGCGTCGGGCGGCCCGGCTGGAGGTCTGCTGGAAGGGCAGCGGGCGGCCGGCGGCGTCCAGCCCGATCGCCTCGCCGTCGAGGACCAACTCCCGGGCGGGCAGCGCGCGCACGGCGGCGACCACCTCGGGCAGCCGGGAGGTGATCTCGTCCAGGCTGCGGGTGAAGACCGCGATGTCCTGACCGGACCGGTGCACCTGGATCCGGATGCCGTCGAGCTTGACGTCGACCACCGCCGGGGTGCCGGTCGCGGTGAGCGCCTCGTCCACCGAGGGGGCGCTCTGCGCCAGCATCGGAGCCAGCGGGCGGCCGACCTGGAGCCCGAAGCCGGCCAGCGCGGCGGCACCGCCGGAGAGCGCGGCCACCGCGACGGCCCGCAGGTCACCGGCGAGCAGCAGCGCCCGGCGTACGGCGGCCACGGGCACCTCGGCGGCCCGGGCCACCGCGTCGGCGAGCAGCCCGGCCTGGGCGCCCTGCCGCAGCTCGCCGCTGAACAGGCCGACCAGCATCCGCTGCTCGTCGGCGGTGGCCGCGGCGAAGAGCCGGCCGAGCAGCTCCCGGCGACGGGCCTGCGAGCCGGTGCCGCGGACCGCCGCGATCTCGTCGATCGCCGCGTCCACCCCGGCCACGGTCAGCGTGGGCTCGGCGGCCGGCGGTGGCAGGTCACGCAGGCTGGCCCAGCCCACCCCGGTCTGCCGCTGGCGAAGCTCGCCGGCGAGATGGCCGGAACCCGCCGGCACCTCGGCCGGGTCGAGCGCCCGGAGCGCGGCGGCGAGCAGCTCCACCTTGGCCCGCCGGCCGCTGGTGGCGCCCACCGCGGCGGAGGTGGCCGCCAGGTCGAGGAACCGCACGGATCCCATCCTGCCAGCCACCCCCGACACCGCGGCGGATCCCGGCCAGGCGACGGATCCCGCGCGCCACCCAGCCAGGTCAGGGCCGGAGCCGATCAGGCTGAGACGGGCTCCTCGATCCGCAGGCCGCGCCCGCGGACCTCGTCGGCGACCCGGGTGAGCAGCGTGTCGAGCGCGACCAGCACGGCGGAGAGCTCACCGAGCTGATCCTTGAGCGTGTCCTCGGGCCACGCGGAGACGTCGACGTCCCCCAGAGCACTCACCGCGGCCTGGAGCCGCACCATCTCGTCGTTCGTACGCATGTTCGAAAGGCTATAACACCCCTGCGTCCGACACACCCCAAACTCCGACATCGACCCCGAAGTTACGGTTCAGACACCCTGGCTCCGGTTCGCGCCCACCTCGGCGACCTTCGCCAGCAGCAGCGCCTCGGCGAGGCAGACCCGGGCGAACTCGCCCAGGTGCAGGCTCTCGTTCGGCCCGTGCGCCCGGGCGTGCGGGTCCTCCACACCGGTCACCAGGATCGCCGCCCGCGGGAACATCTCCTGGAAGGTGGCGATGAAGGGGATCGACCCGCCGACGCCGATGTCCACCGGGTCGGTGCCGTCCCAGGCGGTACGGAACGCGGCGCGGGCCGCGTCGAACATCGGGCCCGAGGCGTCGATGACGCACGGGTCACCGTCGTGCTCGAAGGTGACCGTCACCTGGGCGCCCCACGGCGCGTGCTTCTCCAGGTGGGTGCGGAGCGCATCGTACGCGCGCGTCCGGTCGTCGCCCGGCGCCAGCCGCACGCTGAGCTTGGCCTTTGCTGCCGGCACGAGCGCGTTCGGCGCCTCGGCGGTGGCCGGGGCGTCGATGCCGAGGACGGCGAGCGCCGGCTTGGTCCAGAGCCGGTCGGTGATCCGGCCGGTCCCGAAGAGGGCGGCACCCGCGACCAGGCCCGCCTCGGTGCGGAACCGGCCTTCCGGGTAGTCGACGCTGGCGCCCTCCCGGCCGACCAGCCCCTCGACGGCGACGTCACCGGCGTCGTCGTGCAGGGTGGCCAGCACCCGGACCAGCGCGGTCAGCGCGTCCGGCACCGCGCCGCCGAACATGCCGCTGTGCACGGCGTGGTCCAGGGTGCGCACCTCGACGAAGCAGTTGACGATGCCGCGCAGCGAGGTGGTCAGCGCCGGCACGCCGATGTCCCAGTTGGTGGAGTCGGCGATCACGATGACGTCGGAGGCGATCTCCCCGCGGTGCTCGGCGAGCAGCCGCTCCAGCGAGTCGGAGCCGTACTCCTCCTCGCCCTCGATGAAGAGGACCACGCCGACCGGCAGGCGGTCGCCGAATGCGCGCAGCGCGGCGACGTGCGCCATGATGCCGGCCTTGTCGTCGGCGGCGCCCCGGCCGTAGAGGCGGCCGTCCCGCTCCACCGGCTCGAACGGGTCGGACTCCCACAGCGACAGGTCGCCGACGGGCTGCACGTCGTGGTGCGCGTACAGCAGGACGGTGGGAGCGCCGGGCGGCGCCGGCTTCTTCCCGATCACCGCGGGCTGGCCGCCGGAGCGCACCACCTTCGTGTCGAGGCCACAGCCGCGCAGCAGCTCGGCCACCGCATCCGCGGAGCGCTCCACGTGCGAGTGGTCGAAGCCCTCGAAGGCGATGCCGGGGATCCGGACGAGGCGTTCCAGGTCGGCACGGACACCGGGCAGTTCCCGCTCGACGGCGGCCCGTACCTCGGACTCGGACATGATCGGTGTGGTCATGACCGGCATCGTATGCCGGCCTTACCCCGCGGCACCCCCGAGCCCGCCCCGCCCGATCCGCCGCTCCCCGCCGCCGGCCAGGATCCGCGCAGCAGCCCGGTCAGGGCCGGCGGACGTAGTAGCGGGTGGGGTCGTGCGGGAAGGTGGGCGAACCATCCACCACCAGGTCGGCCGCCGCCTCGATGCCGTCGGCGGCGAAGTGCGCGCGCTCGCCGGCGTGCCAGCGACGCAGCTCGGGCAGGATCTCCGGCCCGTCCCGGTCGAGCGCGCGGGACAGCCGCAACGGCCCCGGCGCGGTGACGAAGACCGACAGGGTCAGCTCGGGACGGACAGCCGCCCGCGCCGCGCTCACCCCCTCGACCACCAGCACCGGACCGACCGGCACCGGCACTTGCTGGGGCAGGAAGCAGCGCCGCACCCAGCTGTACCGCCGGTACGCCCCGGGCCGCCCGGCCCGCAGCGGCGCGAGCACCCACTCCTCCAGCCGCGGCCAGAAGGTGAGCTGGTCGTCCCAGCCGTCCAGCAGGTCGTCGGTACGCACCACCGGTGGTCGCCCGCCGCCGGGCAGCGCGGCGAGGGCGTCCGCGAGCCGCGTCGCGAAGACGCTCTTCCCCGCGCCGCTCGGCCCGTCGACGGCCACCATCCGGGTACGCCCCAACCGCGGCGGCCCGGCGAGCACCCGCTGGGCCAGCTCGGCGTACGCCTCGACCACTGCCACCGTCACCCGCCCGACGCTAGCGCCCACCACCGTCGCCGACCGCCGCCCCCCGCCTACCTGCTGCCTCCCACCGTCGTTGTCCGCACTCCTTGTCCTCGCAGGATCTCCTCGGCCGTCGGCGTCTTCCGGGTGGCCGGTGGTCCCCCGTCCGCTGGATCCTGCGGGCCGGCAGGGCCGTTCACCGGGCGGACCGGCGACGCCCCCGGCATCATCGGGAGGTGCTGCATGACGTGATGAGTCCGGGCGTCGACGCCCTGCTGGAACAGGCCCGGGCCGGGCTGGGCCGGCTCACCCCGCACGAGACCGTCCAGGCGGTCCGCGCGGGCGCGCTGCTGGTCGACACGCGTACCGAAATGCAGCGCCGCGAGCAGGGCGAGCTGCCCGGCGCGATCGTGATCGACCGGACGGTGCTGGAGTGGCGCCTCGACCCGGCGAGCGTCTGGCGGGTCCCCGAGGCCACCGGGTACGACCGGGAGATCGTGGTGGTGTGCCGCGAGGGCTACAGCTCCAGCCTCGCCGCGGCCGGTCTCCAGGCACTCGGGCTGCGCCGGGCCACGGACATGATCGGCGGCGTACAGGCCTGGCGGGAGGCGGGACTGCCGATGTCCGACCGCCTCGCCGACGTCCGCTACTGACCGTTCACCGCGCCCTCCGCCCGGCCGCCCCGGGCGACGTGATCGACGTCGGCCGGCGACGTCTCGCCGACCTGCGCGGATGCCCGCCTCGCAAGGCAGGCCGACCGGGGCCGCCGGAGCAAGGGGGTCAGGCGGGTGGGGCGCCGGGTGGGATGAAAGGGAGGCTGGCGGGCGGGCCGGACTCGATCAGCCGCCAGAGGGCGGCGGTGTCCAGGTGTTCCTCGACGAGGTCGCCGAGCAGGTCCAGGGTCCGCTCCCGGGCGGCGGCGAACGCGGTGTCCGGGGCGACCCGGAAACCGGTCCGCCCGGCGAGCCGGGCCACCTCGGTGAGGAAGCGGCGGCGGAACCCGTCGGACTCGAAGGCCCCGTGCCAGTGGGTGCCGTGCACCGCGCCGAGCAACGCGCCCTCGGCGCTGCCGTCGGTATGGCGGAGCAGCGGGGGCAGGGCCGGGTCGGCGGCGGAGACGTACCCGTGGTGGATCTCGTAGCCGCGGACCGGGACGTCGCCGACGGTGCCGGTGGACTGGCGGACGGTCTTGCGCGGGTCGAAGGTGATCTCGATGGGCAGCAGGCCCAGCCCGGGGACGCTGCCGCGGCGGCTCTCCACCGGGTCGTGGATGGCCTGGGCGAGCATCTGGAAACCGCCGCAGATCCCCAGCAGCGGCTTGCCGGCGGCGGTGTGCGTCAGCACGGCGTCGGCCAGCCCGGTCTCGCGCAGCCAGGCCAGGTCGGCCACGGTGGACTTGGAGCCGGGGAGCACGACCAGGTCGGCGGCGGCCAGCTCGGCGGGTTCGACGGTCAGCCGGACCCGGACGCCGGGCTCGGTGGCGAGCGCCTCGACGTCGGTGGCGTTGCTGATCCGGGGCAGCCGGACCACGGCGACGTCCAGCCAGTCGGTGCCGTGCGGGGCGCCCGGCCGACCGAGCACCCGGCCGTAGGCGAGCGAGTCCTCGGCGTCCAGCCAGAGGTCCAGCTCCCAGGGGAGCACCCCGTAGGTGGGTCGGCCGGTGGCCCGGGTCAGCATGTCCAGCCCGGGCTGGAGCAGCCCGAGGTCGCCGCGGAACTTGTTGATCACGAAGCCGGCGATCAGCGCCTGGTCGGCCGGGTCGAGCAGGGCGACCGTGCCGAACATCGAGGCGAAGACGCCGCCGCGGTCGATATCGCCGACCACGATCGCGGGCAGTCCGGCGTGCCGGGCCAGCCCCATGTTGACGTAGTCGCCGGCCCGCAGGTTGATCTCCGCCGGGCTGCCGGCCCCCTCGCAGATCACCACGTCGTACGCCTCCCGCAACTCGGCGAGCGCGGCGAAGGCGGTCCCGGCGAGCCGGGGACGCAGTTCGCGGTAGTTGCCGGCGGTGACCGTGTCGACGGCCTCGCCGAGCAGCACCACCTGGCTGGCGTGGTCGCTACCCGGCTTGAGCAGCACCGGGTTGAAGCGCAGGTCCGGGGGGAGACCGCAGGCGGCCGCCTGCATCGCCTGCGCACGGCCGATCTCGCCGCCGCGCCCGTCCGCGCCCACCACGACCGCCGAGTTGTTGGACATGTTCTGCGCCTTGAACGGCGCGACCTTCACGCCCTGCCGGTGCAGCCACCGGCAGATGCCGGCGGTGAGCACGCTCTTCCCGGCGTCCGAGGTGGTCCCGGCGACCAGCAGCCCACCGCTCACCGCCCCCTCCTCAGCCGGTTGCCCGAGCCGACCGCGGCGCGGGACGCGACCCGGGCGGCCAGGACGCCAGGGACGCCGCGCAGCGCGGACCGCCCCACCGCGCCGACCAGGCGCCCCACCGTGAGCGGATACGCCGCCGCGATCCCCAGGGCGGCCAGCCCGACCGCGCCGGAGATTCGGGCGGCCCGTTTGAGGTGCCGCGCCTCGGGGCGCGGGCCGTCGCCGAGGAACGGCCGCACCTCGGATCGTCCGAAGTAGACGTTGCGCCCGCCCAGCCGGACGCCGAGCGCGCCGGCCATCGCCGCCTCGCACTGGCCGGCGTTCGGGCTCGGGTGGTCGTTGCGGTCCCGACGCCAGACCTGCCAGGCCCGGCCACGGTCGCCGTGCGCGGTCGGCGCGACGGCGATGGTGAGCAGCCCGGTCAGCCGGGCGGGCACCAGGTTGAGCAGGTCGTCCAGGCGGGCGGCCGGGGTGCCGAACCGGGCGTAGCGGGGCGAGCGGTGCCCCACCATGGCGTCGAGCGTGTTCGCCGCGCGGTAGCCGAGCAGGCCGGGCAGCCCGGCGACCGCGCCCCAGACCAGCGGCGCGACGACCGCGTCGGAGGTGTTCTCGGCGACCGACTCGACGGTGGCCCGGGCCAGTTCCGGCTCGTCCAGCGCGGACGGGTCCCGACCGCAGAGGTGGCCGAGCCGGCGGCGGGCGGCGGGCAGGTCGCCCCGGCGCAGCGCCCGGCCCATCACCCGCGACTCGTGCCGCAGCGTGCGACCGCCCAGGACGGTCCAGGTGCCGGCGGCCACCAGCGCCGCCCGCGCCACCGGGTGCTGCCGGGTGGCCAGCGTGGCGGCTACCCCGAGCAGCATCGGGGCGCCCACGGCCAGGGTGGTGAAGGCCACCCCGACCGCCCGGTCCGGCCGGTAGATCCGCTGCTCCAGCGCGCCGGCCGCCCGACCGAAGCCGGCCACCGGGTGCCAGCGGCGGGGGTCACCGAGGAGCGAGTCCAGGGCGTCACCCACCACCAGTCCTGCCGCGTTCGCCGTCGCGGTCGCCTGCCGCACCCGTCACCACCTCCGGCCGGCCAGCCTAGCCGCACGGCGGGGTGACCACTGTCGCGTCGCCACCCCGCTCCCCCGTGCACGACTCCAGGGCTCAGGCGGGCACCGGCGTCCGCCCCCGACCCCGCCGGCCCCGACCGGTCGGGGTGACGCCGGTGGCGCTGTCGTCCACGACCGGGTCGAGCTCGCCGGGGTCCCGGCGTCACCGGGCTCGGCGGCCAGCTCGTCACCTTCCTCGTCGTCTGCACCGGCGCCGTCGGCCCGTTCGTCGAAGGGGTCGCTCTCCGCACCGAACTCACCGCTGGACGGACCGTCCAGGTCGAGGTCCGGCAGGCCGTGCCCGGCGCTCCGGGCGGCGAACTCGGGCAGCTCGAACTCGTCGTCGAACGGCCGGTCGTCGGGCGAGGCGGGCGCCTGCGTCGACGGCACCGGCTCGGTGGCCTCACCGTGCACCCGGCGCTCCCCCTCCGCGTCCTCGACGCTGCTGGTGGTCACGCTGGGCCGGTTGCGCAGGAACCGGCCCCGACCGCGGGACAGGTCGTGCCCGACCGCGACGGCCTCCAGCTCGTAGAGGGTGCGGTGGTTGCCGGCGTCGTCGGTCCAGTCGCGGGTGTAGAGACGGCCGGCGACGACCACCGGGTCGCCGACCATCACCGAGGCGGCCACCCCCTCGGCCAGCTTCCGCCAGCAGTTGACTCGGACCCGCAGGCTGTTCCCGTCGACCCAGCGACCGCTGTCCCGGTCGAGGCGGCGGGCGGTCGAGGCGACCTTGAAGTTGGCCACCAGGGTGTTGCTCTGGGTGGTGCGGCGCCACTCGGGCGCGGTCAGCACGTTGCCGACGATGGTGACGTACGTATCGAACATCGTCCCTCCAGGGGAGATTCGGGCTTGCCGTGGCGAGTCGACTCGACACCAAGCCTCGGCCCCCGGACGGGCCGCCGACACCCCACCGGTGCGGGCTGTGGACGACGCGGCCGGCTGTGGACAACGACCTGATCAAGGCCCGGCCTGCTAGGGCCGACCGGCCCTGGGGCTTCCACCTGGGCCGCAGCATGATCCGAATTGCCGGCGCCCCGCCGCGGCGGGGCGGTTCCGGAACGGCGCCGACTGGGTATGGATTTGATCAACCGAGAGAAGGGCCAGCGAGATGATCCACTGCTCACTCCGTACGACCGGTTCCGCCCGCGCCGAGGGTGAGGTCCGGCGATGAGCGCCGTGGCGAACCCCGCGACCGTCGCCGAGTGCCTGCGCGTCGGCGCCGGGTTCTCCCAGGGCGACCGGACCTGGATCGCGGAGCAGTTCGCGACCCTGGACGCCCGGCTGGCCGGGTTCCACGCCGACGCCACCGAACTGGAGGTGTCGGTCAAGGACCGGGAGGCCCGGGGACAGAAGGTGACCCTGGAGTGCTGGGTCGCGGGCCGGCAGAAGATCGTCACCACCTCCGGCGAGGAGGACCTGCACGCCGCGCTCAACGACGTCCGCGACGACCTGCGCCGGCGGCTCAACGACGCCAAGACCCGGCAGGAGCCGCGCCACAACAAGCACCTGCGGGACAACGGCCAGCCCGACGCCGACGCCGCGCGGGCCGAGGAGCGGGACGAACTGCCCGCCGCGGAGCCGGCCCGGGCCGACGCGGAGACCGTCTGAGGGACCCCGCCCCGTCCGCGTGAGGCGAACGGACGGGGCGGGGGCTACCGCCGGGTAGCGTCGCGGCGTACCGTCGCGGTCGTGGAACCCGACGTGCTGGGACCGCCGTACGAGCGGCAGACGATCGACCTGGGCTCCGACGCCGAGGGACCGGTCGTCGCGACCCTGGTCCGCCGGCGGGCCGAGCGCCCGACCGGGCGGGCGGTGCTCTACGTGCACGGCTTCGTCGACTACTTCTTCCAGACCCACGTCGCCGACTTCTTCGCCGAGCGTGGCTGGGACTTCTACGCCCTGGATCTGCGGAAGTACGGCCGCAGCCTGCTGCCGCACCAGACCCCGAACTTCTGCCACGACCTGAGCGAGTACTTCCCGGAGCTGGACGCCGCCGCGAAGATCATCCGCGAGGACGACGGGCACGACACCCTGCTCGCCATGGGCCACTCCACCGGCGGCCTGATCATCTCGCTCTGGGCGGACGCCCGCCGCGAGGCCCGTCTGGTCGACGGACTCTTCCTGAACAGCCCGTTCTTCGACATCAACGCGCCCTGGCTCGTCCGTCGACCCCTCGCGGCCGCCGTGTCCCGGCTGGGCCGCAGGGCGCCGCACCGCATCCTCCCCTTCGGGCTCGGCACCGTGTACGGCGAGAGCCTGCACGCCGACCACCGCGGCGAGTGGCGCTACGACCTGGCCTGGAAGCCGCTCGCGGGGTTCCCCGTCCGGGCCGGCTGGATCAACGCCATCCGCAGCGCCCAGCGGCAGCTCCGCGCCGGGCTGGACATCCCGGTGCCGGTGCTGCTGGCCTGCTCGACCCGAAGCTTCCGGGGCACGAAGTGGCACGAGTCGGCCACCCTCGCCGACGCCGTGCTCGACGTGGAGCACATGGTCCGCTGGGCGCCCCGGCTCGGCCGGCACGTCACCCTCGCCCGCTTCGACGGCGGGCTGCACGACCTGACGCTCTCCAGCCCCGCCGTACGGGAAAAGGTCTTCACCGAGGCCGGGCGGTGGGCGGAAGCTTTCCTCGCCGCCGGCCCCACCGAGCCGGAGCCGGACGGCCTGCCGGCGGCCCGGCGGCCGATCGACGACCGGGCCGGGACGACCGCCGACGGCTGACTCAGGCGTTCGGCGACAGCGCCGCGAGCGCCGCCCGGATCCGGTCGAAGGTCGCGATCCGGTGACTGCCACCCTCGCCGGGCAGCACCAGACCCAGACAGTGCACCATCAGGACGTCGCCGGCGGTGGTCTCGACGCCGAAGACCGGCGCGCCGACGTAGCCGGCGGGCAGCTCGGTGGTGACGCGGATGTCGTCACCGTCGCGGACCAGCCGCTCGATCACCGCCTCCAACGGCCGTGAGCCGTCCTCGGCGACGCCGAGCGCGAGCACGAACGCCGACGCGGGGGCCGCGCCGACCCGGGCGACGGTGTCCGCCGGCGCGGCCACCCGGTCGGTAACCTGCTGCGTCCGCCACCGCCACCCCCGACCCTCGGCGTGCTCGTGCAGGCCCTCGGCGAGCATTGCGGCGGCCCCGACCCCCGGCAGGTGGACCCACCGCGCGGCGAAGTCCGGCAGCAGGATCCCGTCGGACGCCGCGCCCGGCGGCTCGGTCACGCTCGGCCGCAGACCGATCTCCCCGTACGGCGTGCGGGTGATCGTGTCCGCGGTCAGCAGGAACTCACGCACCAACTGCC
Organism: Micromonospora sp. RTP1Z1; assembly: GCF_033804685.1. NCBI lineage: Bacteria > Bacillati > Actinomycetota > Actinomycetes > Micromonosporales > Micromonosporaceae > Micromonospora > Micromonospora sp. RTP1Z1. Next base: position 20,573 of record NZ_JAPFQV010000034.1, on the reverse strand, counting down.
CGCCGTCGGCCGCCCCGATCAGCTCGGTGAAGAAGAAAGCCGTCCCGAAGCCCCGGGCGGTGCCCCCCGGCCGGTCGAGCTGACCGACGGGCAGGATGGCGCGGCCGAGGAGCTTGCAGAGCTCGGAGGCGATCTCGTTCTCGGTTTCCGGGTCCAGCAGCACGACGCCGAGCGTACGGATCGCCGGTACCGCCCGTCTGCCGACCCGGGTAACCCGGGTGCCACCGAGGGGTGGGCCGTGCGACCCTGATCGGCGACGTGGCCGCGACCACCCGTTCCCCCGCGCACCCGGGAGGCGGCGGTACCCTCGTGGCGCGACACCCACTACGCGCGCCCGTAGCTCAGCGGATAGAGCAGGGGACTTCTAATCCTCAGGCCGCAGGTTCGAATCCTGCCGGGCGCACCACCGCCACCGCAGCTCGGCGGCTTCCCGCTCCCGGTTCGGACGATCACCACGGCTCCTGTACAGCCATTCGTACAGCCCAGTCATCCGCTTAGGGTCTCGCGGCAGCGTTCCGACCTTGGGGGGAAGACCAGGCCGTGATCCTGCCACCGCTCCTCCGCCGCAAGTCGGTCCGCAGCTTGCTGCCGGCGGTGAATCTGGAAGAGTGCGAAGGCCGCGGGCGGATCGCCTCGCCGGGCACCACAAGGGCCACCAGCATCCCCGACGAGGAGTGCATGTCGGGTTCCATGCGATCTACGTGCAAGAAGAGGTGGCGCACGTCAAGGCCGCAGCGCGCGCAGGAACGCCGTGGCCATCGTGCGGCGCGTCGGCGTCTCGGCCGCCGTCAGGAAGGTCATGTGCGCGTCGAGGCGATCGCGCTCCTCGTCGGTCAGCGCCGCAGCGATCGCCTCGCCATACGTCGGCACCAAGGGGTTGGGCGCCACGCGCTTGAGCGTCTCCCAGTCGGTGATCGGCTCGGCCGGCACGTCGAGCTGGGCGCGGTAGTCCAACTCCACCGCCTCGAAACCCGCCGCCGCTGCCCAGGCGATCAGGTCTCGCTCGTCGAAGTCGACCATCGGGCGCTCGGCCTCCTCGGTGTGGCCCCGGTACACGTCGCGGACCTTGGCCAGCAGGTCGTCAACCGGCGAGCTGCCCAAGCCGAACAGGTCGTCGGGACGGTGCTGCAGCGGGAAACGGTTGATGGGCTCAAAGAGGGAAAGCCGTCCGCCGGGCCGTAGCACGCGGGAGAACTGGGCGAACGCGGTGGCCTTGCGGTCGGAGTAGATGAGCACCGACCGGGTGGTGACGATGTCGACGGAGGCGTCCGCGATGCCGGCAAGGTCCTCGGCCGACGCCTGCACGAAGCTGCACCGCTTATCGCCGCCGGCGGTGCGCCGGCAGTGGTCAAGCAGGTGCTGCGACACGTCGCTGAAGATGACGCGCCCATCTGGGCCAAGGCGTTCGAGCGCACCGAAACCGATCAGCCCAGTTCCACAGCCCACGTCGAGGAGCACGTCGTCTGGCTTCAGGCCGGCTCGGTCGAGGACACCGTCGCGGAAGAACTCCAAACCGGAGGTTTGCCGGGCGCGCAGGTCCTTGCTGTCGCCGTCCCGGCGAGTCAGCAGCCACTGTGTCCACTTGTCCGTCGTCATCGGACCACCGTACTTTTTCACTCCACCCTGACCCCAACGGACCGCCATCGGCCGCCATCGCTGGAACGCTGGCCGTGATTCGGCGACCAGGGTGCAGCGACATGACCAGCCATCCGTAATCTTCTTCTGATCCCAAGGCCGCAGACGGCGCCCCCGCTAACCGTGCCACTGCTCGGCGAGCAGTCCATAGATCACGCTGTCCGTCCACTCGCCTTTCGCCCAGTGGTCCTGGCGCAGGTGCGCTTCCCTGACCATGCCCACCCGTTCGCACAGGCGCGCCGATGCCTCGTTCCGGGCGTCGACCTGTGCGAACACGCGGTGCATGCCGCAGTGCTCGAAGGCCACGCCGATGAGCGCGCGAACCGCTTCGGTGGCGAAGCCGCGGCCCGACACCGACGGATGGAAGGCCCAGCCCATTTCTCCGCGGGACAGCGTCTCGTCGGCCGGCCACAGGACGACATCGCCGACGACATCGCCCTCGTGCTCCACCACCAGCGACACGCGGGACTCGATCCCGGTGATGCCCGAGCTGTGGATGCGCTTGGCGACCATCTGGGCCGCGAACTCGCGCGACCACGGCTCCCACGGGATGTAGCGGGCGACGAGTGGGTCGCCGTAGTAGGCGAGCAGGGCATCCACGTCGTCGACCCGGTGCCGGCGAAGGAGCAGTCGTTCGGTGCGGATCGGCAGTGCCAACTCAGACATGCCCCCCAGTATCAGCACCTGGTCGTCGTGGAGGTGCAGGAGCCGTTCGCGGGTCGCCATACAGCGGATTCTGGCAGTCGGATCAAGCGGTTTCTCCGGGCCGGACCGCCCGCGGCCGGGGCGGTTCCGTCCGCCGGTGCGACTAGTCTCCGGCCATGGTGACGGAGCTGGATCTTCGGCTGGACGACGGCCGCACGCTGCACGCGTACGACACCGGCGGAGCGGACCGCCTCGCCGTCTTCTGGCACCACGGCACCCCGAATATCGGCGCGCCGCCCGCGCCCCTGTTCGCGGCGGCCGACCGGCTCGGCCTCCGCTGGGTCTCCCACGACCGTCCCGGGTACGGCGGCTCCACGCCCCGGGCCGGCCGCGACATCGCCTCGGCCGCCGGCGACGTGGCGGCGGTCGCCGACGCGCTGGGCATCGACCGGTTCGCGGTGGCCGGGCACTCCGGTGGTGGTCCGCACGCCCTGGCCTGCGGCGCGCTCCTGCCGGACCGCGTGCTCGCCGTGGTGAGCGGCGCCGGGATGGCCCCGTACGACGCGGCGGGGCTCGACTGGTTCGCCGGCATGGTGCCGTCCGGCGTGGCGTCGCTGCGCGCCGCCGCCGCGGGGCGCGAGGCGAAGGAGAGGTTCGAGACCTCCGGCGCGGAGTACGACCCGGGGTTCACCCCGGCCGACCTGGCCGCCCTCAGCGGCGAGTGGTCCTGGTTCAGCGACGTCGTCGGTCCGGCGACGGAGGCCGGCCCGGGCGGGTTGATCGACGACGACCTGGCGTACGTGTCGCCGTGGGGGTTCGATCCGACGCGGATCGCCCCGCCGGTGCTGCTGCTGCACGGCGGCCGGGACGGGGTCGTGCCGGCGACGCACAGCGAGTGGCTGGCGCGGCACTGTCCGGACGTGCAGCTGCGGCGGTACCCGGAGGACGGGCACATCTCCGTGCTCACTCACGCCGAGGCGGCCCTGGAGTGGCTCCGCGAGCGCGCCACCGGCCGTCGGTAGCAGAGCGGGTGCCCGGGAGGTTGGGGTGAGGCGGCGGCCGCGGGAACCGGCCGCCGCCTCGCCGCGCCGGTGAGGGCGCGGATCGCGTCGCCGTACGGATGACCGGGGGGAGGTCGTCCGGTGGACGTCGCGGTGCCGGCACCGGGCGGAGGGGGTGTGCCGCCCGGTGCCGGGGGTCAGTTGGTCGGCGGGGCGGTCGGCCGGTGACCGCCGGGCGCCTCGGGGCGGTCGGTCTTCGCCTGGGTCGGGCGGGTCTGCGGCCGGCCAATCGGGTGGCTGGGGGTGGCCGTGGGCCGGGCCGCCTTGCCGGGGCCGCCCTTCTCGTTCGCCAGGAGCGTGTCGCAGTACGCGGCCACCCGCTCCTTGGTGCCGGCGGTGGTGGTCAGCACCCGGAACGCCGGGTTCTCCAGCGCCTTGCCCGGGTTGTCACCGACGCCGGCCCGGTAGGCGTGGCAGAGGCCGACCAGGTTCGGCGACGGGGTGCCTTTCGACTCGGCCGGCGAGCCCTTGCCCCGATCCCCCGCGTGGGCGGGCTTGCCGGTGGCGTGCGCCGACGGCTTCGCGGTCGGCGCGGTGAGCGGGTCGGGCAGCGTGCCGGTCGCGGCGGCGAGCGCCACCCCGCCGGTGGCGGCGACGGCGAGCGCGGTGGCGCCGACCTTCAGGGTGAGGAGTTTCGCGAGGGCGGTCTCAAGCATCGAGCAGCTCCATCTGGTGGATGAAAGCGCGGACTTGCCACCCGGCGTGCCTCCGGTGCAGCGGTGTCCCGGGCGGGGGTGCCGGGACGGGAGATGGGCGTACGCGGCGACCCGCGGCCGGGCGGGGGTGACCGGCCGCTGCCGAGGGCCCACGGTGCCACCGCTGAGTGATCAGCCGGCGACGCCGCAGGTCCGCTGGTGGCAGGGACTGCGCATGCATCTCGTGCCTCTCAGCGCCGGGTTCCCGCCAGACGTCACACCGTCACCGTGGGAGGGCCGGGCCGCGACGGACGGCGACGGCGGAGGGACGACGGGGGGAGCGGGCAGCGACGCCACGTCACCTCGTCGCCGCCGGGCACGGGGCCCCGGCCGGCCGGGGTGGGCACGTATGCTGCCCGCGTTTGCACGGCGGCCCTGGGGAGAGTGGCATGCGACGGTGGCGCGGCGTGGCGGCGGTGGCCGCCCTGCTCACGGTGGTGCTGGCCGGGTGTGGCACGCCGGCCGGCACGGACGGCGACCTGACCGACGACTGGCGGCCGGTGGCCCAGGCGCAGCAGTTCACCCCGAAGGCCGGCGACTGCCACCTGATCGCCGAATCGACCAGCTACCTGACCAGCTACCAGCCGGTGGAATGCGGCCAGGCGCACCTGGTGGAGACCATCCACCTCGGCACCTTCAGTGGCGCGCACGCCGAGCGGCCGACCCCGCCGCCGGTCGGCTCCGCCGCGATCCGTCCCGCGTTCGCCGAGTGCGACGCGAAGGTGACGGCGTTCGTCGGCGGCGACTGGCGGGGTGCCCGGCTGGCGGTGCAGGTGGTGCCACCGTCGCCCGGTAGCTGGAGGGGTGGCAGCCGGTGGTACCGCTGCGACCTGTTCGAACTGGACACCGTGGACGGTGGCACCTTCCGAGTACACCCCAACGACCATGCGATCCAGCACAGCGGCAGCCTGCGCGACGCGCTGAAGGGTCCGTCGCCGCTGGCGTTCGGCTGCCTGACCGAGGACCGTTGGGGCAACTTCCAGCAGCTCGGCTGCGCCCAAGCCCACCAGTTCGAGTACGTCGGCGCGTGGACCGCGCCGGACGGCCGGTACGCGGACGCCGACCGGCATCCCGAGACCGTCCACGCCGGATGCCGCACCCTCGTCGCCCGGTACGCCAAGGTCCCGGTCGACCGCATGCTGCCCTACCGCACGGGGACGTCGTACCAGCTGCCGTCGGAGGAGGCGTGGGCGCGCGGTGACCGGGGGGTGCGCTGCTTCTACTGGTCGAGCGGGAAGAAGGTGGCCCGGTCGATCAAGGGCGGCGGGACGAAGGCCCTGCCGGTCCGCTGACCGGCGCGGGGGCCGGCAGCGGGGCCAGCCCGAACGCGACGAACACCGCCCGGTCCTGGAACACCACGTTCCGGCTGATCCGGCCGCAGTCGACGGTGAGGACCTGGAGGGTGTGCGGGACGTACAGGTCCCCGTCGCGGACGTATGCGGCCAGCGCGGGCTGGCCGTTGGCGGCGGTGCGCAGCATCCACCAGTCGGTGCCGCGCATGGCGAAGACCCGGGCTATGAACCGGCCGTAGCGTTCCCGGCCTTCACCTCCGCCGCCGAGTAGGTACCGGCAAGGTCCACACCACGGAAGGACGACCATGACCGACACCGGGACCCTCCACACCCGCGACGACCGGGCGGTACGCGAGGTGCCGCACGCCCTCGTCGCCGCCCGGGCTGCCAACGACGCGAAGGCCTTCGCCGACCACTACGCCGACGACGCGACGGTGGTGCTGCCCGGCGGCGTGTTCCACCAGGGCCGGGCGGAGGTCCGCCGGTACATGACGGCCGCCTTCGCCGGCCCGCTGCGCGGCTCGACCTCCGTCGACGAGCCGGAAAGCGTACGGGTCGTGGACGGCGACACGGCGGTGGTGGTCAGCCGCAGCGGTTTGCTGCTCCCGGGCGGGGAGACGCTGCCGGCCGACCGGCTCCGCCGGGCCACCTGGGTGCTGTCCCGACGGGGCGACGCATGGCGGGTGGCGGGGTGCCACAACTGCCCGGCCTGACCGGGGTTCCGGGCGCCCGCCCGGGCGGGCGGCCGGAAACCGGGTGACGTGACGCGCGCCGTCGTCCACCATCGACGAATGCCACAGCATCGACCGGCCGAGCCGGACATCCGGCGCTACTACACCGAGGTCTACGTCGAGGCGGAGCGGTTGCACCGTAAGCCCCAGGGGCGGCTGGAGGCGGCGCGTACCCGGGAGTTGCTCTCCCGGCTGCTGCCCCCGCCGCCGGCGACGGTGCTGGACGTCGGCGGCGGCACCGGCGCGTACGCGGGCTGGCTCGCGGCGGCCGGCCACCGGGTGCACCTGGTCGACCTGGTGCCGGCGCACGTGGCCGCCGTCCGGGACGCTCACCCGGAGGTCACCGCCAGCGTGGGGGACGCGCGGGACCTGCCGCTGCCGGACGGCTCGGTCGACGCGACCCTGCTGCTGGGCCCGCTCTACCACCTCACCGAGCGGGCGGACCGGGTGACCGCGCTGCGCGAGGCGGCCCGGCTGACCCGTCCCGGCGGGCCGGTGGTCGCGGCGGTGATCAGCCGCAACGCCGCGCTGATGGACCTGACCCGGCAGGGCCTGGTGGATGAGCGCACCCGGCCGATCCTGCTCGCCACGTACGCCAGCGGGGTGAACGACCCGGAGACCGGCTTCACCACCGCCTACTTCCACCGCCCGGAGCAGGTGGTGGACGAGTTTATCGCGGCCGGCCTGCCGGTCCCCGACCTGTACGGGGTGGAGGGTCCGCTCTGGCCGCTGCTGGACGCGCTCGACGCCGGGCCGGACGACCAACTCTTCCGCGACGCGGTCGCCTGCGCGGCGGCGTTCGAGCGGGACCCGGCGGTGCTCGGCGCCAGCTCGCACCTGCTCGCCGTCGCCACCGCCTGACCGGCCGAGCGGCCGGTCAGGCGGGGCGCCGGTCAGGACGCGTCGCGCATCCAGAGCGGCAGGGCACGGGTGTCGTCCTGGCCGTGGCCGGCGGCGTGCGCCGCCTCCCCCACCGCCCGGGCGGCGTCCACCAGCGGCAGCCGGGGCTCGGCGGCCAGGCAGAGCCGCAGGTCCTTGGTGAGCATGTCGACGGTGAAGCCGGCGGTCCGCGGCGGCCCGGACGCGAGGATCTGACGGACGGGCGGGAAGGCCGCGCCGAGCGGGCCGGCGGCGATCAGCTCGTCCACCACGTCGGGCGGGAGGTCGAGGGTGGCGGCCAGCCGCAGCGCGTCGCCGATCCCGGCGAGGGCGAGGCCCAGGGTGAGGTTGCGGACCAGTTTGGTCGCGCTGCCGGCGCCGACCGGCCCGACGTGCCGCACCTGCCCGGGGTCGCCCCAGAGCTCCAGCAGCGGCCGGGCCGCCGCGACGTCCGCCTCCTCCCCGCCGGCCAGCACGCCCAGGGTTCCCTCGGTGGCCGGGCCGACCGAGCCGTAGACCGGCGCGTCGACGTAGCGCAGCCGGTGCTCCCGCAGCCGGGTCGCCATCCGCCGGGAGGCGTCAGGGCCGATGGTGCTGCCGTCCACGACCAGGGTGTCCGGGTCGGCGCCGGAGGCCACCCCGTCCGGGCCGAGGAGCACCTGCTCGACCGCCTCGGGGTCGGCGAGCATCAGCACCACCACGTCCCGGCCGCGGGCCGCGGCGGCCGGCGTGGGGGCCACCGTCGCACCGTCGGCTGCGAGGGCGTCGGCCTTGTCGCGGGTACGGTTCCAGACGGTCAGGTCGTGTCCGGCTTTCAGCACGTGGCAAGCCATCGGGGTGCCCATCCGGCCGAGTCCGAGGAAGGCGACCCGGAGTCGCCGCATGTCGCTGCCCATGTCGGCAGTCAACCGCACGGTCGCCGGGCGCGCGCGGCAATGCGCGGCCAGCGACCGCCCGGCGGTACGCGCTGGTTCCCGCCGGCTCTCCCCCACCGCCCCGGCCCCGCCTGCTGACCCCACCGCCTGGACCGCCCGCCGATCTGGGACGGAACCGGCTCCCAGAGGGACCGAACCCTTCCAAGATCGGCAAAGGGGGCGGGGTCAGCTTGCGAGAGGGAGGGTGGTGCGGGTGGTGCGGGTGCGGAGGCGGCGGAGCATCCGGGCGTCGGTGAAGCCGACCGCCCGGGCGGCCGACTCCACCGTGGCGCCGTGCCCGATCAGGTGCTCGGCCCGCTCCACCCGCAGCAGTTGCTGGTAGCCGAGCGGGGTCAGCCCGGTGGCCTGCCGGAACAGCCGGCTCAGGGTCCGCTCGGACACCCCGCAGGCGGCGGCCAGCCCGGCCAGCGGCAGCGATTCCGAGTAGCGGGCGTCGATCAGGTCCTGCACCCGGTGCACCGCGTCGGAGAGGTGCGAGCGGTGCCGCATCATCGCGCTGGCCTGCTGTTCGTGGCCGTTGCGCCGGGCGTACACGACCAGGGTGCGGGCGATCCGGGCCGCCGCCGACGGACCGTGCCGGGTGGCCACCAGGTGCAGCGCCACGTCGATGCCGCTGGCGATGCCGGCCGAGGTGACCACCCGGTCGTCGACCACGTAGAGCACGTCGCGGACCACCCGGGCTGCCCGGTGCCGCCGGGCCAGCTCGTCCTGCACCTCGTGGTGGGTGGTGCACCGCCGCCCGTCGAGCAGGCCGGCCCGGCCGAGCGCGAAGGCCCCCGCGCAGACACTCGCCACCGTGCCGCCGCGCACGTGGTGGTCGGCCAGCCGCCGCAGGTCGTCTGCCCCGACCGGCCCCGCCGGCCCGTGCGCGGCAGGCCGCCAGCCGGGTACGACCACCAGGTCGTCGCGGTCCAGCTCGGGCCACCCGGTGTCGGCCCGCAGCGACACTCCCTGCACGGTCGGCACCTCGGCGGCCTCGGCGACGTAGTGCAGCCGGTAGTCGTACCCGAGGTCGGCGGCGCTGGAGAAGACCTGGGCCGGCCCGGCGAGGTCCAGCAGGTGCAGCTGCGGGACCAGCAGGAAGACGACCCGGGCCACGGCTCAGGCCCCGGCCGGGACCATGCCGGTCAGCTCAGCGACGGTACGGATGGTGGCGAACCGGCCGGCGAGGGCGTACTCGGTACGGGTGACGACGTCCCCGACCGACAGGGTGCGCGGGTCGGCGAGGATCTGCTCCGGCGACGCGTCCGCCGGCAGGTCGCGGTGCGGGATGGGGAAGGTGACCGTCGCGTCGGTCACGAAAGTCATCTCGTAGCCCAGGTCGGCGCCCACCCGGGTGGTGGTCTCCACGCACTGCTCGGTGCGGATGCCGCAGACCGTCACGTCGCGGACGCCCGCCAGGGTGAGCAGCTGCTGCAGGTTGGTGGTGGTGAACGCGTTGTGCGAGGTCTTGACAAGCGTCGGCTCCCCCTCCACCGGGGACAGCCCGTCGATCAGCCGGACGTGACCGAGGGCCGGGTCGAAATCCGTGCCGGTGCCGGGCTCGGCGTGCAGGACCCAGACCACCAGGTCGCCCCGACGGCGGGCGGCCCCGACCAGCCGGTCGACCTGACCGACGATGTCCGGCTGCGAGGCGTACGCCCACAGCGGGCGCTGGCGGAACGACTCCTGGACGTCGATGACGACGAGTGCGGCTCTGTTCATGGGCTCGATCCTGGCCCGGCGGACGCCCGGGCGGCAGGCACCATCATGACCGGATGCGGAACGATCCGGTCACCGCCGGCGCAGGTCAGGCGGTGGAGGCGCGGCGGCCCCGGCGGTCCAGCTCGGCGGCCTCGTCGAGGGTCGGCGCGCTGCCACCGAGGTGCAGCGGCTGCCACCAGCTGTCGTCGGCGCCGGCCGGGGCGTCCGGATACTCCTGCTGAGCGCGGTCCACCAGCGCGCTCAGCCGGCTCTTCAGCTCCGCCGTCATGGTGTTGACGTCCGGGTACGCGGCCGGGTCCATCGGCTCGCCGATCAGGATGGTGATCGGGGTGTGCCGGCGGGTCAGGGTGCGCGGCCGACCCTTGGTCCAGAGGCGCTGGGTGCCCCAGAGCGCGACCGGGAGCAGCGGCACGCCGGCCTCCTGCGACATCCGGGCGGCCCCGTTCTTGAGCTCCTTGACCCGGAACGACCGGCTGATCGTGGCCTCCGGGAAGACGCCGACCACCTCGCCGCGCCGCAGCGCCTCCACCGCGGTGTTGTACGACCCGGCACCGGCCGCCCGGTTCACCGGGATGTGCTTCATGCCGCGCATCAGCGGCCCGGAGACCTTGTGCGCGAAGACGTCGTGCTTGGCCATGAACCGGACCAGCCGCCCGGACTCGTGCGCGCCGTAGCCGCAGAAGATGAAGTCCAGGTAGCTGACGTGGTTGCTGGCCATGACCGCGCCACCCGTACGCGGCACGTGGTGAACGCCCTCCACGGTCAGGCGCAGGTCGAGGACCCGGAACATGGTCTTGGCGGCGGCGATCACGGGCGGGTACAGGAGTTCCGGCATTCGGCAACTTTACCCCGCGTAGGTTACGGAACCGTAGGGGCGGAGCGTCCCCTCGGACACCCGGGCGGACGGGCCCTTCTGCCGTCGGCAGAGGCGGCTCGCGAGCGGCGGCGGAAACGGACACGATGGCGGGATGACCGAACGCGCGGTGCTGCTCTGGATCCACGGCGGCGGCTGGCGGGGCCGGTACCACGAGGACGGCGCTGCGCTGGCCCCGCTCGGGCTGCGGTTGCTCGCGGCGACCTACCGCTTCGTGGACGAGGCGCACTGGCCGGCCCAGCTCGACGACGTACGGGCGGCAGCGCGGGCGGCCCGGGCGGCGGCCGCCGGGCTGCCGCTGCTGGTCGGCGGCGACTCGGCCGGCGCCACCCTGGCCCTGCACCTGGCCCTGCGCGGCGTCGACCGGCCCGGCGACGTGGCGGCCGCGCTGGCGTACTGGCCGCCGGTCGACCCCCTCGACCCGGACTGGCGGCGGCTGCGCGCCCACGACGATCCGTGGGCCGGCCTGCTCGGCCACCCGCCAGCCGCCGGGGACCCGACCACCGTCGACGCGACCGTCGCCACGCACCTCGGTTCCGGCGTGCCGGTGCTGCTGGTGCACGGGCGCGACGACGGGTCCGTGCCGGTCGGCCAGTCGGTCGAGCTCACCGGGCGGCTGCTCGCCGCGGGGCACCCGGTACACACCTGGATCACCCACGGCGGGCACGCCCTCGACCTGGACCGCCCCGACATCCGGGCGGTCACCGCCGCGTTCCTGGACAGCGTCCTGCCCACCGATTGACGCGGCTAGCGTCAGGGCATGCCCGACCTCGCCGCGATCGTGATCCACTGCCGCGACCCGTACCTGCTCGCGCCGTTCTGGAGCGCCGTCACCGGGCTGCCCATGGCCGAGGCGGACCGGGTCCGGCTCGTCGACCGCTCGCTCGGGCCGACCGAGGCGGTGCTGCTGCGCGAACCGTCCGGGCACCGGCCCGACGTCTGGATCAGCCCGGTGGAAGCCCTGCCCGCCCCCGGCCGGATCCACCTGGACCTGGTCGGCGACGCCGAGGAGCGGGCCGCGGTGCTGGAGGCCGGGGCCACCGTGGTCCGCGAGCTGCCACGCTGGACCGTGCTGGCCGACCCGGAGGGCAACGAGTTCTGCCTGCTCCCTCGCGGCGAGGCACACGGAGACCGGACGCCGCCGGGGCACTGAAAAGGTGGCGCCGCCGGGGCACGGGCCGGCGGCGCCAGGACCGGACAGCTAGGAGGCGGCCAGATTGTGCATGTCCATCCGGCCCCGGGCGAAGGCGTCCACCCGGCCCCACCGGCCCGGGATGTCCAGTACCTCGATCCGGCCCATGCCGATCGGCAGCCGCGGGTCGACCGCGAGGTGCCCCTCGTGCGGCTCCAGCCCGAGCATCGTGCGGATCAGCAGCAGCGGGGTACCCGTCGACCAGGCCTGCGGGCGGCACGCCGTCGGATACTCCACCGGGAACTTGGTCAGCTCCCGCGGGTAGCCGCCGAACGCCTCGGGCAGCCGCCCGTCGAAGTACGTGGCCGCGTCCAGGATGCCGCTGGCGATGGTGGCCGCCTCTTCAGCGAAGCCGTACCGGCGCAGCCCCCAGGCGATGAACGAGTTGTCGAACGGCCAGATCGTGCCGTTGTGGTAGCCGATCGGGTTGTAGCGGACCTCGCCCTCGGCCAGGGTCCGCACCCCCCAGCCGGAGAAGAGCCGCGGGCCGATCAGGTGCTCGGCGATCTTCGCCGCCCGTCCCTCGTCGACGATGCCGCTCCAGAGCAGGTGGCCCATGTTCGAGCTGAGCACGTCCATCTGCCGGCCGGTGGGGTCGAGACCGAGGGCGTAGTACTCGCCGTCGGCCACCCACCAGTCCCGGTTGAACCGCTGCTTCAGCTCGGCCGCCTCCCGTTCCAGCTGGTCGGCGTACGCCCGGTCGCCCCAGAACAGCCGGGCCAGCCGGGCGGCCCGCATCTTCGCGTCGTACGCGTACCCCTGCACCTCGCAGGTGGCCCGGGGGAACGGGGGCAGCGTCCCGTCGCGGTACGAGATCGAGTCCCAGGAGTCCTTCCAGCACTGGTTCTCCAGGCCGGTGTCGGTGTTGCGCCGCTCGTACCAGATGTAGCCGTTGCCGACCAGGTCGGCGTAGTCGTCGATCCACTTCAGCGCGGCCCGGCACTCCCGTTCCAGCTCCTTGACCAGCGCGACGTCGCCGGTCCACTTCTCGTACTCGTCGAGCAGCACCACGAACAGCGGAGTGGCATCCACCGAGCCGTAGTACGGCGAGTGCGGCTGCTCCTCGAAGGCGGCCGTCTCGCCGTACCGCATCTCGTGCAGGATCCGGCCCGGGTCCTCGTCGCGGAAGTCGTCGAAGCGGGTGCCCTGCAGGGCGCCCAGGATCCGCAGCGTCGTCTTCGACAGGGCCGGGGCGAACGGCAGCGCCTGGAGGCAGGTCAGGATGCTGTCCCGACCGAACATGGTCATGAACCAGGGCAGGCCGGCCGCCGGCAGCGTCTGGCCGCCGAGCGAGAGCGGCGAGAAGCGCAGCGCCGCCAGGTCGATCAGGCTGCGCCGGTACGTGTGGGCCACCCGGCCGTGCTCGCTGTTCACCTTGGGGGCCCTGGCGATCCACTCCTCCAGGTCCTGCTGGAGGGCCAGCCGCTCGGTGCCGTGCGCCCGCAGCCCCAGCCGCAGGTCGCGGCCGCCCGGGCCGACCGCGAACGTCAGCACGTCGATCGCGGTGTTCCACTGCTCGTTGGGTTCCAGATGGACGCTGAACGCGAAGCCGTTCCGGTCGTACCGGGCCGGCACGGAGGAGCTGATGACCGTCTCCCGCTTGAAGTTCCCGCGTCGGTAGCCCAGCCGCAGCCGTTCCGGCTCGACCTCGGCGTAGGTCTCGCCCTTCTTGTTGAGGATCTCGTCCTTGACCTGGAACAGGTCGGCGAAGTCGGAGTCGGCGTCCATCCGGATCTCCAGGTCGACCGCCTTCTCGTCGTGGTTGAGGATGGTCAGCGTTTCCCGGAAGCTGCCGCCCACCGCCCGCTCCCGGATGATCGACAGCTTCGCGTCGATGTAGTGCGTCGCCATCCCCGGTACCAGGAAGAACCGCGCCTCGTAGTACTGGAGGTCGTCGAAGGAGAGCGCGTTGAGCCGCTCACCGTTGACCGTCAGCACCCACTTGGAGAGGAACCGGGTGTCGATGGAGAAGAGCCCCGTCGGTTCGCTCGGGGTGGCCTCGATGTCTCCGGTGTCCTCGGAGACCACGAAGGTGTTGCCGTCCAGGATCCGGACGGTGTTGGCCGACGACATCAGCGGGCCTCCCTCGGAAAGGCGTGGCGCGGACCTCGGGAGTTCGGCGGGCCGGGAAAGATCCGTTCGACCTGGAGCACCAGGCGCAGGTCGCCCGAGACGGTCATGTCGCCCCGCAGCAGCGCCGCGATGGCGTTCTCACCGCCGGTGACCAGGTCACCGAAGAGCCGCGGCGCGGTACCCAGCACCGTGTCGGCCTCCCGGTCCTCCTGCCTCACCTGCAGGTTGCCCCGCTCGATCTGGAGCAGCCAGTGCGTCGTCTGCGCCCCTTCGTGCAGGTCGAAGCGCAGGGTTCCGGAGGTCTTCTCCAGAAGGGGTTCGAACCCCCGCCGGTCCAGGTCCTCGAAGAACCTCGTGGTCGCGTCCAGCATCCGGTTCCACTCCTCCCGCGATCCGCGGCGTCCGACGTCCGAGGAGGGGTCCCCATCGGGTACGACGTCAATCTCGCCCGGTTCGGGTGAGTCGGCGTCGCGGCGGTGTCGGGGGGCGGAGGTAGCCTCCGACTGGACGGGCGAGGAGGGCGGGTGTCGGGCGTACCGGAGATCGACCGGAAGCGGGTGCTGGCGTACCGGGTCGCTTCCCAGCAGCTCGACCGTCCCGGGCTGCGTCCCGCTGACCTCGACGCGCTGGCCCTGGGCGCGCAGGACACCCCGTACGGCTCGTCCCGGCTGGCGCTGGCCGCCCGCGTACCCGCGACCGTCGGGCTGGACGACGACCGGTTGGAGCTGGTCTGGTCCTTCCGGGGCGCGCCGCACCTGCACCGCCGGGCGGAGCTGCCGGCGCTGGCCGCCGCGCTCTGGCCGCTCAGCGACACCGACGCCGCCCGCCGCCTCCCCGGGCAGATCCGGGAGGGGGCGAAGCTGGGGCTGGCCGCGTTCCGGGCCGCCGCCGACGCGTTCCGGGCCGTGGTGACCGCCCCGATGGACCGGGGCGAGGTGAGCCGGGCGGTCACCGAGCGGATCCCCGCCGCGCTGAGCTACGACTGCCGCCCCTGCGGCGCCCGGCACGTCTCCGGCGCGCTCTTCCAGCAGGCCGGCCTGGCCGGCGGCGTACGCCTGGCGGTGTCCGGGCGGGCCGCGCGGCTCGCGCCGCTGGCCGAGCGCCCGGCGCCCCCCGCCGCGGCGAGCGGCACCGACGCGCTGGCCCTGGCCTACCAGCGGCTGCTCGGCCCGGCCACGGTCGGCGACGTGGCTGCCTTCCTCGGCACGAGCACCACCGAGCTGCGCCGGGTCTGGCCGGCGGACGCACAGGCGGAGGTCCGCGTCGACGGGCGCCCGGCCTGGGTGCCGGCGGACCGGCTCGACGCGCTCCGGGCGGTCGACCCGGCGCGGCTGGTCCGGCTGCTGCCGCCCGGCGACCCCTACCTCCAGGCCCGCGACCGGGCCCTGCTGGTCCCGGAGAGGGCCCACCAGCAGCAGCTCTGGCGGATGCTGGGCAACCCGGGCGCGCTGCTGGTCGACGGCGAGATCACCGGCACCTGGCGGGCCAAGCAGGCCGCCAAGGGGCGCTTGGAGCTGACCGTGACACCCTTCGCGCCCCTGCCGAAGCGGGTCGTCGGGGAGATCGGGGCGGAGGCGGAGACCGTCGGGGCGGCCCGAGGTGCGGCCGAGGTCCGGGTGGCCGTCGAAGCGGGCTGAGCCGGGTCCGCCTTCGCCGGATGTCCGGGCCCGGCAGCCGCGAACGCCGGCCCCCGAGCCGGGAGCCGGCGTCACCCCGGCGGACGAGTTAGTTGTTCGGCTCGTCGGCGCTGATGTCCGCCAGCACCGACTGGGGTTCCCGCTCGACGGCGAGGTCACCCATCGAGATCAGCCCGACCAGACGGCCGTCGTCCATCACCGGCAGCCGGCGTACGGCGTACGTCCGCATCAGGTCGGCGGCGGCCACCGCATCGTCGTACTGGCTGACCGTGACCACGTCCTTGCTGGTGATCTGGTTGAGCCTGGTCGAGCTCGGATCCATGTTCTCGGCGACCGCGCGGACCGTGATGTCCCGGTCCGTGACGATGCCGACCACGTTGTCGCCGTCGGTCACCACCACGTCGCCGATGGCGCTGTCGCGCATCTCCTGCGCCGCGGCGGTGAGCGTGTCGCTGCCGTCCATCGTCACCAACCGGGTCGTCATGAACTCTCCGACCGTTGTCATGGTGCTCCCCTCTCGGTGTCGGCACGGTCGTCTACCCGCCCCCGTCGAGCGGTAACGCCCGCCGCCCGCGCCCGGCGGCGCATCCACCGCCGCAGGTCGTAGAAGCCGTTGCTGGACAGACCGTAGAAGAGTGGCAGCAGGAGCAGGACCACCAACGCCACCGGCACGCTGACCAGCCAGCCGATCAGGCCGGCGACCGCGAACGCCACGATGCCGAGTACGGCCCGCAGCCGCTCGACGGCGAAGAACCGGGGCGAGATGTGCGGTTCAAGGAGGTCCCGATATCGGCTGAGGTGGTGGTACAACCCCAGCCAGGCCGCCGAGAGCACCATGCCGACCAGCCCGTAGAGCGCGATCCCGACCCGCTCGTCGTACCGGTCGCCCAGCTCCACGGCGCGGGAGACCACCGCGGTGACGAACGGCAGCAGGGCGACGCTGAACAGCACCCCCAGGTTCGCCCACTGCAGCCCACGGTCGGCGCAGCGGACCCGGTAGAAGGTCCCCTTGTGGTTCAACCAGTTCACCGCCACCTGGAGGTACGACGTGACGTACGCCACGTAGACGGGCCACTGGGCCAGCAGGGCACGCAGCACCCCACCCGGCGGCACCTCCGGGGTGCGCAGATCGAGCACCAGCAGCGTGATGATGATGGCGAAGACGGCGTCGCTGAACCCGATCGCCCGGCCGGTGTCCGAGCGCAGGCCGGCGACCTCGGCGTCCTCGTCGTCCCGCCGCTCCGGGTCGGCGTCCATCGGCTCCCCTCGTCCCCACCACCGGCAATGGGGGCCGGGGCGGCGCGCAGGAGCCGCGTATACCCGTCATCGGCGCGATGGTGCGGACCGGTGGTTACCACGCCCGGACCGCGGTGGGGTCGCGGCGGGAACCCGGCCGGTGGTCAGCCGCGTGGGGGCATGCCGTAGACCCGCTCCACGTGCAGCCGCAGCACGAGGCGGCGCTCGGCGACCATGGCGGCCCGGAAGTCGTCCCAGTCCGGGTGTTCGCCCTGCACCGCCCGGTAGAGCCCGACCAGCTCCTCCACGGTCGCGTCGTCCGGCCGCTCGGCCACCGGGGTCAGCTCCGCCCGCGCCTCCGCCACCGCATACGCCCACCCGTCGTCGCTGCTGACGTGGAAAGTCGCCCGGGGGTCGCGGCGCAGGTTGGCGGTCTTGGCCCGGCCATCGGTGACCGAGACGCGGATCAGGCCCCGCTTCCGGTCAAAGGAGTAGACCACGTTGGACAGTTGGGGCCGGCCGTCCCGCTTGATGGTGGCCAGCACGCCCAACCACCGGCCGGCGATCAGGTCGGTCAGGGCCCGCTCGGTCTTCTCGTCCGCCATGGTGTCCTCCGCGTCGATGCGTCGCTTCCGCCTCCCATCTCACCGCATGGACCGCCCGCGCGCGGGCCATTGCCGCCGCGGCGGGGCGTGCGGCCGGCAGACCAGCCGCCGACCACACCCGGCGCTCACCAGGCAGCTGCCCGACGAGCATCGGCCGCGCCGCCTGAGCGGGGTCAGCGACGCTCGGCGGCGACCAGCTCGGCGAGCTGCACGGCGTTGAGCGCGGCGCCCTTGCGCAGGTTGTCGTTCGAGCAGAACAGGGCCAGGCCGTGCTCGACGGTCTCGTCGGACCGGATCCGCCCGACGTACGTCGGGTCCTGGCCGGCGGCCTGCAACGGGGTGGGCACGTCGGACAGCGCCACGCCGGGCGCGGCGTCGAGCAGCTCGCGGGCGCGGGCCGGGGTGATCGGGCGGGCGAAGCGCGCGTTGATCTGGAGCGAGTGACCGGTGAAGACCGGCACCCGGACGCAGGTGCCGGAGACCTTCAGCCCGGGGATCTCCAGGATCTTGCGGCTCTCGTTGCGCAGCTTCTGCTCCTCGTCGGTCTCGAACGAGCCGTCGTCGACGATCGAGCCGGCGAGCGGCAGCACGTTGAAGGCGATCGGTCGGGCGAAGGACCGTGGCGCCGGGAACTCCACGGCGGCGCCGTCGAAGGCCAGGCCGCTGGCGTGCTCGGCGACCTTGCGGACCTGCTCGTCCAGCTCGGCCACGCCGGCCAGCCCGGCACCGGAGACCGCCTGGTACGTCGAGACGACGAGGCCGACCAGTTCCGCCTCCTGGTGCAGCGGGCGCAGCACCGGCATCGCGGCCATGGTGGTGCAGTTCGGGTTGGCGATGATGCCCTTCGGCCGGTTCGCGGCGGCGTGCGGGTTGACCTCGGCGACCACCAGCGGCACCTCCGGGTCCATCCGGAAGGCAGAGGAGTTGTCGATGACGACGGCGCCGGCCGCGGCGACCCGGGGGGCCAGCTCCTTCGCGGTGCCCTTGCCCGCGGAGAAGAGCACGATGTCCAGCCCGCGGTAGTCCGCGGTGGCCGCGTCCTCCACGGTGACCTCGCCGTCCCGCCAGGGCAGGGTGCGCCCGGCCGACCGCGCCGAGGCGAACAACCGCACCTGCTCCGCCGGGAACTCGCGCTCCGCCAGCACCTGCCGCATCACGCCACCGACCTGGCCGGTGGCCCCCACAATGCCGATCCTCATGCCCGCGAGGCTACCCAGGTCCCCGGCCGGGCGGGGAACACTTTCCCACCGCCCGGGCCGCGACCGCCGTCACACCGCCGGTCAGCCGGTGTGGTCGACCACCTCACCCAGGCCGGCGGCGACCAGCTCGTCCCGGACGATTGCCGCGTCGCCCTCCACGACCAGGGTGAGCGACTCCGGGTGCAGGTGCGCCGCGGCCGCCGCGGAGACCTGTGCGACGTCGGCGGCGAGCAGCGACTCCCGCAGCCGGGCGTGGTAGTCGTCCGGCAGGTCGTGCACCACCAGCGTGGTCAACGCGGCGGCGATCGCCCGAGGGCTCTGCAGCTCGACCGAGAGCTGGCCGGCCCGCCAGGAGCGGGCCACCGCCAGCTCGTCCTCGGTCACCCCGGTCACCTGGGTACGGGTGATCTCGCCGACCGCCTCGACCAGCGCGGGCGCGGTCACCGCGGTCTGCACCCCGGAGCTGACCGCGAACCGGCCGAACCGGCGGGACGAGGCGAAGTCGCCCCGGATACCGTACGTGTAGCCGCGCACCTCGCGGATCAGGTGGTTGAGCCGGGAGGTGAACGCCCCGCCGAGCACGGTGCCGGCGAGCGTCACCGGCACGTGATCCGGGTGGGCGCGGTGCGGGGACGGGTGGCCGAGCCGGAGCGTGGACTGCACCGAGCCGGGCCGGTCCACCAGGATGATCCGCCGGCGGTCGTGCAACGGCACCTCGATCGGGCCGCCCTTCTCCACCGGCCCGCCGCCGGCGCCGGCGAACGCCGCCGCGGCCAGCGCGTCCAGGTCGATCCGCTCCAGGTCACCGGCGACGATCAGCGTCCCGGGGCGGATGAACCACTCGGAGTGGAAGACCGTCACGTCGTCCACGTCGAGCCCGGCCACCGTCTCCGGGTCGCCGTACATCGGCCGGCCCCACCGCTTGTCGGCGCCGAACAGGTCGGCGCGGAGCGCGGCGTCCGCCCGCGGACCCGGGTTGGCCCAGTCCATCCGCAGCGCGGTCGCCTCGTCGTCGCGGACCCGCCGCACGTCGGCCGGGTCGAGCCGGGGCGTCCGCACGGCCTCGGCGAGCAGTGCCACGGCGGCGCTCAGCCGCTCGACCGGCACCTGCACGCTGACCTGGAAGGTGTCCCAGTCCAGCCCGGTCACCAGCTCGGTGCCGAGCGCCTCGATCGCCAGCGCGTACGAGGTGGCGTCCCGCTGCGCGGTCCCCTCCTCCAGTGCCTTGGCGAGCACCCCGCCGACGCCGTCCTTGCCGACCGGCTCCCGCCCGGCACCCGCGTCGAGCAGCAGCAGCGCGACGGCGAGGTTCTGCCCGGGCAGGTGCGCGGCGACGACCTGCCCGCCGGCGACGGCACGGCGGACCACCTGCGGGAACCGGTACGGGCGGGCGGCGCCCGGGCCGGGACGGTCGGCGATCAGCGTCATGAGGTCTCCTCGGGCAGGTAGGTCAGGGTCACCCGGTCGTCGGCCCGGAGCAGCTCGACGGCCTGTTCGGCGATCTGCTCGGCGGTGACCGCGAGCCAGGCAGGCAGCCGCTCGCCGGCCTTCGCCGGGTCGACGAACTGGGTGGCGTACCGGCCGAGGGTGTCGGCCCGGCCGTCCACGGTGGACATCTGCCGCCACCACATGGTGCTCAGGAGCGCCTTGGCCCGGTCCAGTTCGGCCGCGGTCACCGGCACGGTGGCCAGCTCGTCCACCACCTCGGCCAGCCCGGCGGCCAACCGTTCGGCGGTCACCCCGGGGCGGGCGGTGGCGGTGACGATGAGCGGGGCCGGCGCGTGCGCCAGGTCCACCGCGTACGCGCCGACCAGGTCCGGCTGGGCGATCCGCTCACCGTCGGCGAGGCGCTGGTAGAGCCGGCTGCCGCGCCCGCTGCCGAGGACGGTGGCGAGCACCGTGGTCACGTCGTACCCGGGGGTGCCGAACGAGTGGGTGCGGTGCGCGACGTAGACGCGCGGCGCGGGCACGTCGGCGACCACCGTCTCCACCGCCGGCCGCCCGAGCGCGGGCACGGTACGCCCGTCCGGCGCGGCCGGGACGTCGTCGCCGACCGGGATCGCGCCGAAGTACTTGTCGGCCAGCGCGAAGACCTCGGCCGCGGCGGCGTCCCCCACCACGGTGAGCACCGCGTTGTTCGGCGCGTAGTACATGGTGTGGAAGGCCTGGAAGGTGGCCAG
>NZ_JAPFQV010000033.1:0-69586 GCF_033804685.1 Micromonospora sp. RTP1Z1 | reverse complement strand
GGGCAGGAACCGGTCCGCCTCGGGGAACACCGCCGGGTCGCGGTTGGCCGCGTCGAAGCGGAGCAGCAGCGGGCTGCCCGCGGCGATCTCCTGGGAGCCGATCCGCAGCGCGGCGGCGGCCACCCGGCGGGTGGCGCGTACCGGGGGGTCGAGGCGGAGCACCTCGGCCAGCAGGTCGCTGGTCGGCACCGACGCCGGGGCCCGGAGCCCGTGCCGGACGGCGGCGCCGATCAGGCCGGCGGTGGCGTCGCAGGCCTGGACCAGCAGGCCGATCCGGTTCGCGGTGACCTCCGGCGGGGCCGGCGGCGACAACGCCAGCAACGCGGCCACGGCCAGGTCCGCGCGGCGCACCTCGGCCGGCGCCGCGCCCGGGTGGTAGGCGGCGGCCACCGCGACCACCGCCGGCACGGCCGCCGCCGGGTCGGTCAGGCCGAGCCGGTGGGCCAGCACCACCAGGGGTACGCGGCGCGCCAGTCGCGCCATCACGTCGAGCTTCCCGCCCGCCCGGTCGTTCTCGTCTCCGGTCAGCCTGGCGGCGGCGGTCCGGTCGATCTCGTTCCCGGCCAGCCTGGCGGCGGCGGTCCGCAGCTCGTCCGGGTCCAGCCCGGTCAGGGCGCCCACGGCGACCGCGCGGCGGGCCGGGTGTCGTTCCGGGGCGCTGAACCGGCTCACCGTGCCGCGCAGCCAGGCGAGGGTGCCCGGTGGCCCGTCGGGGGCGGCCGGCACCACGCAGTCAGGGCGGGTCAGCACGGCGGTCACGTCGGCGTGCCGGGTGACGGACCAGGCGCCACCGGCATCGAGGACGGGCGGTCCGCAGGCGGGCGTGTCGGGTGCGGCGGCGATCATCGGCCAGCTCATGACCCGACGCTAGGCCCGGAAGGCTTCGGTCCCCGCCGAACCGTCCCGCACGGGCGACACGCGCCCGACGTCGGCGACGTGGCGCCAACCTGCCCGCTCCGACATCGCCACATCGCCGTAGTGAGGCCGATACGGCGAGCCACGGCCGCCCGGCGGGACGGTGGGGGCGCGGGGTCAGGCGCGGCCGGCGCCGGTGTCGCGGGGCGCGGCGGGGGTCAGGGCGGCAGGGTCGAGGTGGAGGGCGGCGGCGAGGGCGGGCACGCCGGCCGGGGTGAGGCGGACGGCGCGACCGGTGCCGCGTACGGTCCAGCCGAGGTCGAGGAAGCGGTGGCAGAGCGCCGCCCCGAGCGCGCCGGCCAGGTGCGGGCGGCGTTCGGTCCAGTCGAGGCAGTCGCGGACCAGCGGCCGGCGGGCAGCGCGCAGCGGCTCGACCGACACCCCGATCCCGGCCAGCCAGTCCACCCCGGCCGGGGTCAGCGCGAGGCCGCCCGCCCGGTCCAGCACCCCCCGGTCGAGCAGCGCGTCGTGCAGCAGCACCCCGAGCCGCCCGGCCAGGTGGTCGTAGCAGGTGCGGGCGTACGCCAGGGCGGCGCCGGCCTGCGCGGCGCGCAACGTCCGGGGCGGGGTCGGCGGGGCGGGGGCGTGCCCGGCCAGGTCCTCGATGAGCTGGGCCACCGACGGGCCGGCCAGGCGGACGTACCGGTGCCGGCCCTGCCGCTCCTCGACCAGCAGCCCGCCGCGGACCAGCCGGGTGAGGTGGTCGCTCGTGGTGGACGCGGCCACCCCGGCGGCGCGGGCCAGCTCCCCCGCCGTCCAGGCCCGCCCGTCGAGCAGGGCCAGGCAGAAGCTGGCCCGGGTACGGTCGGCGAGCAGCGCGGCGAGGCCGGCGACCGAACCGCCGTCGGCGCTGGTCAGGGTCATGCCCCCATGCTGACACGGGGACGGTTCGGTGCCGACCGACCGGTGCCGCCGCTCTTTGGATCGTTGTATCCACGGCCGGCGTGTCGATCGGCCTGCACGCCTACGACCCCGACGCCTGAGCACCGGCGTACCGTCCGACCCCCGCGGATCGACCCCGACGGCCACGCAGAAGGTGGCCCAGCCGACGGTTGTGCCGGTCGGCGCGACGGGCCGGCGGGGGTGATGAAAGGCTTGGCGCATGAGTTCCGCACCAACACCGACCGACCCCACCCCTTCCGCCGACCCCGACGAGGCGACCGCCTTCGCGGATCTCGGGCTGCGCGCCGAACTGCTGAACGCGCTCTCCGCGCTCGGCTACGAGGAGCCGACCCCGATCCAGCGGGAGGCGATCCCGCCGCTGCTGGCCGGCCGGGACCTGCTGGGTCAGGCGGCGACCGGTACGGGCAAGACCGCCGCGTTCGCCCTCCCGCTGCTGCAGCGGATGCCGGACGACCGGACCGCCGGTGACCCGGTGTCGCTGGTGCTGGTGCCCACCCGGGAGCTGGCGGTGCAGGTCTCCGAGGCGTTCCACCGCTACGGCAAGGACCTCGGTACCCGGGTCCTGCCGATCTACGGCGGCCAGCCGATCGGCCGTCAGCTGCGCGCCCTGGACATGGGCGTGGACGTGGTGGTGGCGACTCCGGGCCGGGCGCTGGACCACATCGCCCGGGGCACGCTGCGGCTGGGTTCGGTGGCCACCGTGGTGCTGGACGAGGCGGACGAGATGCTCGACATGGGCTTCGCCGAGGACATCGAGGCGATCCTGGAGCACGCCCCGGCGCAGCGGCAGACGGTGCTCTTCTCAGCGACGATGCCGTCCCGGATCGACGGGCTGGCCCGCAAGCACCTGACCGACCCGCAGCGCATCCAGATCGAGCGTGAGCGGACGGTGGCCGGCGAGGCACCCCGGGTGCGGCAGAGCGCGTACATCGTGGCCCGGGGGCACAAGCCGGCGGCGCTGGGGCGGGTGCTGGACGTGGAGTCGCCGACCGCGGCGATCGTCTTCTGCCGCAGCCGGGAGGAGGTGGACCGGCTCGCCGAGACGATGAACGGCCGGGGCTACCGGGCGGAGGCGCTGCACGGCGGGATGAGCCAGGAGCAGCGGGACCGGGTGATGGGCCGGCTGCGCTCCGGCAGCGCCGACCTGCTGGTGGCCACCGACGTGGCGGCCCGTGGGCTGGACGTCGAGCAGCTCACCCACGTGGTCAACTACGACGTGCCGTCGGCGCCGGAGTCGTACGTGCACCGGATCGGCCGGGTCGGTCGGGCCGGCCGGGAGGGCGTGGCGATCACCCTCGCCGAGCCGCGTGAGCACCGGATGCTCAAGACCATCGAGCGGGTCACCGGGCAGCGGATCGCCATCGACAAGATCCCCACGGTGGCGGACATGCGCACCCGGCGGCTGGAGCTGACCCAGGCCGCGCTGCGGGAGAGCCTGCTGGAGGACGACCTCGATCCGTTCCGGGTGATCGTGGAGTCGCTGTCGGACGAGTTCGACATGATGGAGGTCGCCCTCGCCGCGGTGAAGCTGGCCCACGAGGCGACCCTGCCCGGCGCCCCCGACGAGGAGGAGATCCCGCAGGTCGCGGTCCGTCCGCAGCGGGAGACCCGGCCCGGGTACGAGGGCCGCGGCGGGGAGCGGCGCGGCGGCGGCGCCCGGCCGCGTACCGGCGGCACCACCCAGGTCTTCATCGGGCTGGGCCGGCGCGCCGGGGTCCGGCCGCAGGACCTGGTCGGCGCGATCACCGGGGAGACCCAGCTCAGCGGCCGGGACATCGGCTCGATCGAGATCGCCGACCGGTTCTCGCTGGTCGAGGTCCCGACCGGGGTCGCCGACGAGGTGATCACCGGGCTGCGCGGCAGCACCATCAAGGGCCGCAAGACCACCGTACGGCTGGATCGTGACGGCGACGGGGGCGGCGAGCGCCGCTTCGACGGCGCCGACCGGCGCGAGCGGGACTTCGGCGGCGACCGACGCGACCGACGCTGAGGTACGCACGCCGAGGCCCCCGGTCGACCGGGGGCCTCGGTGCGTCCCGCCAGCAGGGGGTGACGGTCAGGCCGCGCTGAGCGTCTGGCCGCCGAGCGTCTCCACGTCCACGTCGGCCGGGCGCAGCGCCAGGGCGAGCACGTCGGCGACGTCGGCGAGGGTGTGGATGGTCAGCGCCTCGCGGACCTCGGTGGGGAGGTCGTCCAGGTCCGGCTCGTTGCGGGCCGGGATGATCACCTCGGTCAGGCCGGCCCGGTGGGCGGCGAGCAGCTTCTGCTTCACCCCGCCGATGGGCAGCACCCGGCCGGAGAGGGTCACCTCACCGGTCATCCCGAACTCGGGGCGGACCGGCCGGCCGGTCACCAGCGACGCCAGCGCGGTGACCATGGTGATGCCGGCGCTGGGGCCGTCCTTGGGCACCGCACCCGCCGGGAAGTGCACGTGGATCCGCCGCCCGGCGAGGGCGTTCGGGTCGATGCCGAGGCGTCGCCCGTTGGACCGCAGGTACGACAGCGCGATGTGCGCCGACTCCTTCATCACGTCCCCGAGCTGGCCGGTCAGGGTCAGCCCCGGCTCGCCCTCCATGCTGGTCGCCTCGATGAAGAGGACGTCGCCGCCGGCGCCGGTGACCGCCAGGCCGGTGGCCACGCCGGGCACCGCCGTCCGCTCCGCCGACTCCGGCGTGAACTTGGGCCGGCCCAGGTAGCGGGCCAGGTTGCCGGTGTCGACGCGGACCGGCGCCGGGTCGGACGCCAGGGTGACCGCGACCTTGCGGAGGATCTTCGCCAGGGCTCGCTCGAGCTGCCGGACGCCGGCCTCCCGGGTGTACTCCCCCGCGATCCGGGCCAGGGCCTCGTCGGCGACGGTGACCTCGTCGGCGGTCAGCCCGGCCCGCTCCCGCTGCCGGGGCAGCAGGTGGTCCCGGGCGATGGCCACCTTCTCGTCCTCGGTGTAGCCGTCCAGGGTGACCAGCTCCATCCGGTCCAGCAGCGGGCCGGGGATGGTCTCCACCACGTTGGCGGTGGCCAGGAAGAGCACGTCGGACAGGTCGAGGTCGACCTCCAGGTAGTGGTCCCGGAAGGTGTGGTTCTGCGCCGGGTCGAGCACCTCGAGCAGGGCGGCGGCCGGGTCGCCGGAGTAGCCGACGGCCAGCTTGTCGACCTCGTCGAGCAGCACGACCGGGTTCATCGAGCCGGCCTCGCGCAGGGCGCGGACGATCCGGCCGGGCAGCGCACCGACGTAGGTGCGCCGGTGGCCGCGGATCTCCGCCTCGTCGCGGACGCCGCCGAGGGAGACCCGGACGAAGTTGCGGCCCAGCGCCCGGGCGACGGATTCGCCGAGGCTGGTCTTGCCGACGCCGGGCGGGCCGGCGAGGCCGAGCACCGCGCCGGAGCCGCGGCCGCCGACCACGCCGAGGTTGCGCTCCGCCCGCCGGTTGCGCACCGCCAGGTACTCCAGGATGCGGTCCTTCACGTCGGCCAGGCCGGCGTGGTCGGCGTCGAGCACGGCGCGGGCCGCGGCCAGGTCGGTGTTGTCCTCGGTACGCGTGTTCCACGGCATCTCGAGCACCGTGTCGAGCCAGGTACGGATCCAGCCGGCCTCCGGGGAGGCGTCGCTGGCCCGCTCCAGCTTGCCGACCTCGCGCAGCGCCGCCTCGCGGACCTTGTCCGGCAGGTCGGCGCTCTCCACCCGGCTGCGGTAGTCGGCGGAGCCGTCCGGCTCGTCCTCGCCCAGTTCCTTGCGGATCGCGGCGAGCTGCTGGCGGAGCAGGAACTCGCGCTGGGACTTCTCCAGCCCTTCGCGCACGTCGGTGTTGATCCGCTCGGTGACCTCCTGCTCGGCGAGGTGGTCCTTCACCCAGCCGACGAGGAGTTCCAGCCGGGCGGTGACGTCCGACGCGGCGAGCAGTTCGGTCTTCTGCGCCAGGCTGAGCCAGGGCGCGTAGCCGGCCGCGTCGGCCAGCTCGGAGAGGTCGGTCATCCGCTCCATGGCGTCGATGACCTGCCACGCGCCGCGCTGCTGAAGGACCGAGGTCATCAGCGCGCGGTACTCGCGGGCGAGTTCCCGGGCCTTGCCGGCCGGGGCGGGTTCGTCGAGTTCGGTCGCCTCCACCCAGAGGGCGGCGCCGGGTCCGGGCACGCCGGAGCCGATCCGGGCCCGGGACAGGCCGCGGACCACGGCGGCGGGCTCGCCGTCGGGCAGTCGTCCCACCTTCTCGATGGTCGCGACGGTGCCGACGGAGCCGTACTCCCCGTCGAGGCGGGGCACTGCGAGGAGCTTCTTGTCGCCGGTGGCGCGGGCCGCGTCGACCGCGGCCTGGGTGGTCGGGTCGAGGGTGACCGGGATGACCATGCCCGGCAGCAGGACGGCGTCGGTCAGCGGAAGTACCGGAAGAGTTGCCATCGAACACCTGCCATCACTTTAGGTTGAGCGTGTCAGGCTCAAGTAACAAAGCGTTCCCCTTGTTCCGGCTTGTGACCCACGCCACTCCCCCCGCCCGGCGGCCGGTCGCCCCCGGCCCCGGCCCGCGATTTCGCGACCGGCGTTTAGGCGACCCGCCGAATGGCAAACCGCGGGTATTGTTGCGAATTCCCCGCGCCATACGTCAAACTCTTAGCCACACCCCGCCCGACACAGGGAGTAATGGCGATGGCAAGGAAAGTAATCACCGTTCTGACCGACGACCTCGACGGCGGAAAGGCCGATCGGACCGTCGAGTTCAGCCTGGACGGCGTGGCGTACACCATCGACGTCTCCGACGAGAACGCAGGCGTGCTGCGCAAGGCGCTGGACCCGTACATCAGCGCTGGCAGGCGAATCGGCCGCGGACCGGTCGAGGCCGCCAGCGCCATGCGCCGTCCGGGGCGCCCGGCCACGTCGGGAATGGACCGCGAGCAGAACCGGGCCATCCGCGAATGGGCCGCCAAGAACGGGCACGAGATTTCCGAGCGGGGCCGCATCCCGGTCTCCGTGGTGGAGGCGTACAAGAACCGCTGAGCGGTCGGGGATCACCTTCGGGCATGCCGGGGTCACGCTGAGAAATCGGCGGGGCCCCGGTCCGCTTTTTCAACCGTTCACAATTTCCCGCCGTGCGTGTCCGCACCGGCGGGGAGCAGATGGAAGAGGATCCGGCCGAGGCTGGGTGCCTCCTCCGGTGTGCGGAACCGGCCACCCAGCTCCGCCGGGCGGTCCAGCGGCATCCCCTCGACGATCCGGCGCGTCCATGCCACCTCGGCCCGGTACTCCCGCCACACCCGCTCGACCGGCAGGCCACCGACCTCCCACTCCGCGTCGTCGTCGCCGGGCGGGCAGGGCGGCACGGCCTCGGCGGCGAAGCGCCAGCGGACCCAACGCCGCTCCACCCAACCCAGGTGGCGGACCAGCCCCAGCGGCGACCGTGCGGCCCGAGGGTGAGCGGCGCCACCATGATCGACGCGTGACCCGAACCCTGTCGTACCCCTAGTTTGTAATGACCGGCGTAGCCAGCGGGCATTACATCGGACGACTCTCCGGGGGTGGCGTATGACGACATGGTGGCGGCAGACGGCGGGCGGACTGCCGCGCACGTTCTGGTATCTCTGGACCGCCACCCTGATCAACCGACTGGGCAGCTTCGTCGCCATCTATCTCGGCGTCTACCTCGTCTCGGTGCGGCACTTCGACCCGTCGTACGCCGGAATGGTGATCGGGTTGCACGGTGCCGGCAGCGCGCTCGGCACGCTGCTCGGCGGGATCGTCGCGGACCGGTGGGGGCGGCGGCCGGCCATGCTGGCCGGCAACGTCGCCGCCGCGGCCACCGCCACCACCCTCGGCCTGAACACCCAACCGGTCGCCATCGCGCTGCTGACCCTGTTGCTCGGGCTCTTCCTCGGCGTCGCCCGGCCGGCCTTCACCGCCACCATCATCGACGTGGTGGGCGACCGCGACCGGCTGCGGGCGATGACGCTCAACTACTGGGCGATCAACATCGGCTTCTCGGTGGCCGCGACCGTGGCCGGCCTGCTCGTCCGGGTGGACCCGCTGCTGCTCTTCCTGATCAACGCCGCCGTGCTGCTCGGCACGGCCACGCTGATCGCGGTCAAGGTGCCCGAGTCCCGGCCGGCCCCGGTCACCGTCGGGCAGTTCACCCGGGCGGACCGGGGTGGGCTCGGCGCGGTGCTGCGGGACCGGGCCTTCCTGACCTTCACCGCGCTCACCGGGCTGGTCTGGCTCTGCATCGAGGCGAACGTGATGCTGCCGGTGGCGCTGCAGGCCGACGGGCTGCCCGCGTCGGCGTACGGACCGATCATCGCGGTGAACGGACTGATGATCGTGGTGGGGCAGCTCTTCGTGCCACGGCTGATCGGCCGCTTCGATCGGTCCCGCACCATCGCGGTGGCGGCGGTGGTGGTCGGCACCGGCTTCGCACTCACCGCGCTGGCGGACAGCGTCTGGTTCTACGGGGTCGCCGTGCTGGTCTGGACGCTCGGCGAAATGATGATGACGCCGGCCAACTCGGCGCTCACCGCAGACCTCTCCCCCGCCGCCCAGCGGGGCCGCTACCAGGGCGTCTACTCCCTCGGGTACGCCTTCGCCACGTTCACGGGCCCGACCGTCGGCGGCCTGGTCACCAGCCGGTTCGGCGACACCGCGCTCTGGCTCGGCCTGTTCGGCCTGGCCCTGCTGGTGGCGGTCGGCAACCTGCTCGCCGCGCCCGCCCGTACCCGTCGGATCGCCGCGCTGCGGGCCCGGGCCGCCGAGCCGGCCCGACCGGCGCCCGCGCTGGTCTGACGCGAACGGCCGGAGCCGCCCGGGGGAGACATCCCGGGCGGCTCCGGCCGTCGACCGACCCGGTCTCAGTTGATCTGGATCCGCACCACGTCGAAGGCGGGGGTCTGGTTGGCCCGCTCCATCATCGGGATGCGGTGCGAACCGTCACCGGCCCAGACCGCGCACTGCGCGAGGCCAGACTGCGGCAGCCCCGGGATCTGGATCTGCACGTCGTCCGGCTGCTCGCTGCCCCCACCGTCCTCGGTGGCCACGAAGAACGCCGGCACGTCCTGCGGGTTCGGCGGCTGCCGGGTGTCGTTGAGCATCCGGCACGCGGTGTGGAAGTGTCCGCGGACCAGGCCCTGGTCGCTCAGCAGCGAGCTCTCCACGTAGTAACCGCCCTTGCCGGCCGCGAGGAAGCGGTCCCGGATCAGGTTCTTCGTGGTGATTCGCAGGTTGAACGGCTGATTCCGCTTCACCTGGTTCGGGAACTGTGTGATAAGCAGCGAGGGATTGTTGGCGGCGGCGCCCACCTCACCGAAAGCGGTGCTCACGCAACGGTTCCCGTTCTGGAAACCGTCGTGCGCCTGGAGCTTGCTGTTGGCACAGTCCTTGGCGAGGACACCCAGCCCGTTGTCGTTGTTGTTCCCGCCGTTGTTGTTCCCGCCGTTGTTGTTCCCGCCGCCGGTCGGGTCGCCGTTCTGGCCGCCGTTGTTCCCGCCGGCGTTCTGGCCCGCGTCGGCGAGGGCGCACTGGGCGAGCTGGTCGAGCCCCTGCGGCCGCTGCGCCACCCGCCCGATCGCGGTCGCGATCCGGTTCAGCGTCGCCTTCCGCTTGTCGGCCAGGGGCCGCAGGATCGCGTTGTTGATGAAGTCCTGGCCGTTGCGGTTGGCCTCGGCGGCCAGCCGTCGGTTGGCCTCGGCGATCTGGGCGTCCAACAGGGCGAGGTTGCGGTCCACTTCGTTGCGCGCCTGGTCGGGAACCTGCGGAAGCTTGCCCTTCACGTCCGGGCAGGCCACGGTAGGCGGACCGGCGGCGGCGCCACCGTTGCCGGCCTTGACCGCCTCGCACTCGGCGACCGACATCTGCCCGTCACCCCAGTGGTTGCGCACCCAGCGGCCGTTCTGCCACGTCCGGGTGGTGCTGCCCCGCCCGCTCGGCGAGGTAGCGCCGGGGCTGGGTGCGGCGC
Source organism: Micromonospora sp. RTP1Z1 (assembly GCF_033804685.1). Taxonomy (NCBI): domain Bacteria; kingdom Bacillati; phylum Actinomycetota; class Actinomycetes; order Micromonosporales; family Micromonosporaceae; genus Micromonospora; species Micromonospora sp. RTP1Z1. The sequence continues at coordinate 59,840 of NZ_JAPFQV010000033.1, read as the reverse complement.
ACGACGCCGAGGCGGCGCGGGTGGACGTCCGCCGGTCCTGGGCGGACGAGATCTGGGTCACGGCGACGATTCCGCCGAAGACCGCGAGCGTGCCGACAACGGCCAGCAGCCGCTTGCTCCGCGCGTTACCGGATGGCCGGCGCGCCCGTGTGGACCTGCGCATCGAATTGCTCTCCTTCTCGATCCGGTGGCTGACTCGTGACCCCGGCGGACCGACGGAATTCGGGGTGAGGATCACTGCGACGTTCCGGTCGCACGTCGATGACCGACGATGCCCTTTCCGCACCGTCTCCCGCGCCTGCCGACGCGGCTGAAAGATCTGGGTCCATTCCCGCTTAGGTACGGGCCGGCGACGGCGAAGGTTCAATCCCGGATCGGGGAAGTCAGGAACCACGGTCCGACCAATGGCCCGGCGGCGGGGACGCCGTGTCCGACCGGCGGCGCCGCGCGTGTCCCTCTTTGACCCGGGCCGTCAGCCGGCGCGGTGGGTGCTCGTCGCCGGCTCGCGCGGCGGGTGCGGGGCCATGGGTCGACGCGGGACCGGTCCGGCGCTGCGAGCCGTCAGTCGGCGCAGAGGTGGTCGAAGGCGAAACCGCCCGCCAGCTCGTCCCGGCGGGAGGCGAGGAGCCGGATGTCGCGGCGGAGCTGGTCCCGGTCCACCAGCGGCGGCTCGGCGGCATCGAGGCCGCGCAGCCGCTCCCCCACCGCCAGGGCGGACAGGTCCTCGGCGAGGCGGTCCGGGTCCATCCCGCAGGAGAACCGCTGCGGGACAACCCGGACCCGCTCGACCAGGCACCGACCGGGCCGCACCCCGACCCAGCTCCACCCCTCGGCCGGCCCGTCCTTCCAGCGCACGTGCAGGCCCCGGACGATGGGGTCGGCGAGCCGGCGGTCCACGTACGCCTCGACGGCGGCGGCCCGGGTCAGCGCGCCGAGGTCGTTGACGTGTCCACTGCGGCCGTCGGGCAACCGGCCGATGATGTCGCGGAACCCGACCGGGTCGGCGCTCTCCGGCCCGGACCCGGCGGCGTCCGCGTAACCCCGGGCGTCGATGAGGTACTCGACGATCCGGCGGCCGTGGTCGGCGCCGCGCAACGTCGGCGACTCGATCCGCAGCACCTCCAGGCCGACCGCCGCACAGACCGCGTTCCTCATCCGTTCGGCACGCTGCTCCGGCGAGCCGGCCGCTGGCGGCACGGCGACGTCCACGGCGAACAGCGGCCGGCCGGTGTCCGCGGCGCAGACCACCTGGTCGAAGCTCTCCCGGATGGCGGTGCTCCACTGGTGTCCGGTGATGCCCGGCGGTCGCCCGTGCACCAGCTCGCTGAGCCGGCGCGACGCATACACGACCTGACCGGCCCGGGTGAGCAGCGGCGCGCCCCCGGCCATGATCGGACGCAGCCAGGGCGCGTCCTCGCTGCCGGTGCTCGTCATCTTCGCCAGATCCATCCGTCGGTCGGTCGACCGGGCCGAGTCTAGGACGTCGATCATGGTGAGCGCCTCGCCGGTGCGGCCGAAACCGGTTGCCCGGACCGGCCGGCGCCGCTGGGATGAGGGCATGTCGATCTTCCTCAGCACCGCCCGGCTGACGCTGCGCGAGGTCACCGCGGCCGACGCGCCGCTGCTCACCGCGTTGGACGGGGACCCGGACGTGATGCGGTACCTCACCGGGGGCCGGCCCACCCCGCCGGAGGAGGTCCGCGAGCGGGTGCTGCCACGGATGCTGGCGGCGTACCGGCGACCGCCGGGCTGGGGCTGGTGGGCGGCGGAGCGGCGGGACGACGGCGCGTTCCTGGGCTGGTTCGAATTCCGGCCGACCACGGACGGCGACCCCCGGGAGGTCGAACTGGGCTACCGGCTACGCCGGGCCACCTGGGGCGCCGGGTACGCCACCGAGGGAGCCCGGGCCCTGGTCCACAAGGGCTTCGCCGAACCTGGCGTGGCCCGCGTCGTCGCCACCACCATGGCGGTCAACCGCGGCTCCCGTCGGGTGCTGGAGAAGGCCGGACTGACGTACGTGCGGACCTTCCACCAGGACTGGCCGGAGGCCATCGAGGGAGCCGAGCACGGCGAGGTGGAGTACGCGCTGACCCGGTGGGAGTGGCGGGACCGCCGGCGGTCCGCTCCCCGGTCACCGGCGGGACACTGACCCGCCGCCCGGTGGCCGATGCGCCGGACGGTCGAGACCTCTAGGCTCGGTCGGGTGCCGCAGTCTGGACGAACCCCGGAACGGTTGACGAAGCGCGGTCTCGTCACCATCTCCCACGCCATCGAACGGGCCGCACTGGCCACTGCGGAGGACGGTCCGCTGGTGGTGCTCGCCCTCTTCCAACGGATGCCCTACTTCGAGCGGGAACGCCCGGTCTACGAGCGGCTCGCGGCCAGCGCGGCGGCGACCGTGGTCGGGATCGTCGGCCCGACACCGCCCGAGCTGCCCGCCGGGGCGTACGGGGTGGCCCTGGACGAGACCGAGGAGCTGGGCCGGGAGTGGAGCGTGGTGGCGCTGACCCCGCGCTTCGGGGCCACCCTGGTGGCGTACGACCGGGGCGAGGTGGCCCCGGCGGTGACGCTGGAGGCCGGGCGGCTCTTCGACGGCCGGTGGGGTTTCCGCCGGGACGAGGCGCTGCACGAGGTGATCCGGCTGCGGGCGCGGCTCGGCGATCGGTTGCCGGAGCCGGCCCGGTCCCGGTTGGACGAGGTGGTCGCCCGGGTCCGGGACATCCCCGCGGGACCGGGCGAGTCCCGGGCCGAGGCCGCGATCCGGATGCTGGCCGACCGGGGCGAGCGCGCGCACCGCACCGTCGCGCGGCGGGCGGAGCCGGACGGACCGGCCGGGCTGCTCGACGAGCCGGACCTGCGCCGGTGGACCGGGGCGGACGGCGTCACCGCGTCCGGCACCCTGCCGGTGGCGCTGGTCGGGGTCCGGGTGGACGAGCCGGCCGGCGCGCCGGAGCGGTTCGGCCGGCGCAGCGCCGCCCGGGAGACGCAGGCGGTGCTCACGGCGGTCACCGGCGTGCTGCGCCCGGTGGACCGGGCGGTACGCCTCGCCGACAACGAGTACCTGCTGATCCTGCCGGCGCTGGACGAGCGGGGGGCGCTGGACGTGGCCGGCCGGGTGCACGAGGCGGTGGGCGGGCTGGCCCGTTCGTACCCGTTCGTCGCCTTCGCGGTGCACGTGGCGGTCACCGTGACGGACCGGCGGCCGCTGCCGGTGGCGGACGTGCGGCACGCGGTGGAATGGGCGACCCGGGAGGGCGCGCCGGTGGCGACCCTGGCGCCGGAGCCGGCCCGGGTCCCGGCCGGCGCGCGCTGACTCCCCCGCGCCCCGAGCATTGCCACGTCGCAGAGGACTGGCGGGGACGAGAACGGGTACGCCGCGCCCATGAGCCGGCCGGTGCGAGCGGAGGTGGGCATGACGCGGCAGCAGTTCGGATTCCTCGCCGGTTTTCTCCTGGTCGCGGTCTGGGCGCTCGGCGGGCCGGGCGCCGCCGCGGCCGCCGTCCTGGCCGGTCTGGTCGGCTGGCTCCTGGTCCGGGTCCTCGACGGCGAGGTCACCGTGGCCGGACTCGCCGACCGGGTCGCCCCGCCACGTCGGCGCTGATCGGGAGGCCTGATGACCGGCACCCTGCCCCGCCGTGCGGGCACCGCGCCCACCCGCCCCGACGCCACGCCCGATCGCTGGCCGGAGGAGCGGATCGCCCGGCTCGCCGAGGACGCCGCCCGGCACACCCGGGGAGTCTCCGCCCCGGCGGCGACCGTCCGTGCCGACGGCCGGGCCGCCCGGGTCGACCTCGACCTCGCGGTCGACCACGGCGAACACCTGCCGACGGTCGCCGAAGCGGTACGCCGCCGGGTGGCCGCCCGGGTCGAGGCGTACACCGGCCTGACCGTGGCGGGCGTCACCGTCACGGTGGTGGACCTGCTCCTGACCGAGGACGGCGGCGACACCACGCCCCCGTCAGGCGGAGGCTGACGTGCGGACCGTCAACCGGGTCGCCACCCTGCTGCTCGCCGTCGCCCTGCTCGTCGGCGGGATCCTCGTCGCGGTCGAGGCGGCGCTCGCGGCGGTCGGCCGCCCCGGCCTGCTGTTCCCCCGCGGCCACACCGCGCTGACCGGCACCCACTGGCAGGATCCCCCGGCCCGGATCGTGGCCGCCGCCGTCACCCTGATCGGCCTGGTGGTCCTCGCCGCCGAGCTGCGCCGGTGGCACCCGACCCGGCTGCGGCTAAACGGGGACGACGGCTGGCACCTGCACCGGCGCTCGGTCGAACGACGCCTGGCCCGCGCGGTCCGCGCGGTGCCGAGCGTGCGGCGGGCACGAGTGCGGATCCGTCGGCGCGGGTCCGCCTGGCGGCCCCGGGTGACCGCCACCGGCGATCCCGCGGCCCGCTCCGACGTCGAGTTCGCCGTGCACCGCGAGCTGGACCGGTTGGCCGCCCCGATGCGCGGGCGGATCGAGGTCCGGCTGGTCCCCGCCCGGCGGGCGGTATGAGCAACGCCGCGCACCGGCTGCTCTGGACGGTCGTCGCCCTGCTGCTGACCGCCCTCGGCGGGACCGGCCTGGCGGTGAGCCTGGGCCGGCTGCCCGGCGCCGACGCCCCACTGCTCGGCGCGGGCCTGGAGCGCTGGTGGCGGGCCGGCGCGCCGTGGAGCGCTTTGGCAGTGGTGGTCGGCGGGGTGCTGCTGGCCCTGCTCGGCCAGCGCCTGCTCGCCGGGGAGCTGCGGGTGCCGGGCCGGCTGGCGGGCACCCTGGTGCACGGCGGCGACGGGAGCGGGCGGACCCGGGTCGACAGCGGGGTGCTGACCGGCGCGCTGGAGCGGGACCTGCTCCGGGAACCCGGGGTGCGCCGGGCCCGGGTGGTGCTCACCGGCGCGACGGGCCGCCCCGACGTGTGGGTGGAGGTTCACCTCGACGACCGCGCCCGCACCGCCGCCGCCCGCGCGCACGTCGACGCCGCCGTCCGGCGGTTCGCCGCGACGGTCGGCTGCCGGCCCGCCCACCTGGACGTGACCGCCCTGCTGGACGCGGAGACCTGACCGGCGTGGTCAGCGCCGGACGACCACCTCGGAGAGCGGCTTGCGGGCGAGGTCCGGCACCGTGGCGGACTCCGCCGGGTAGCCGACCGGGATGATCAGGTTGCCGCGTTCCTCGGCGGGCCGGTCGAGCAGCTCGTTGAGGAAGCGCATCGGGCTCGGGGTGTGGGTCAGCGTGGCCGGGCACCGCCCGATTCTGGGGGCGGACGGCAACCCCGGCCACCGGACCGACGGGCGCCGACGTACGCGCCGTGCGGCATGATCGAGGTCGGACCGGCGACGGAGGGAGCGACGGGTGCGGGTGGTGTCCCTGGTGCCGTCCCTGACCGAGGCGGTGGCGCTGACCCGCCCCGAGGTGCTGGTCGGGGCGACCGACTGGTGCACCCACCCGGCCGGGCTGGACGTCGCCCGGGTCGGCGGCAGCAAGTACCCGGACCTGGCCCGGGTGCTCGCGCTCCGGCCCGACCTGGTCCTGCTCAACGAGGAGGAGAACCGGCGCGCCGACGCCGACGCCCTGCTCGCGGTCGGGGTGCCGGTACGGGTCACCTTTCCGCGCACCGTGCCCGAGGCGTTGACCGAACTGGCCGAGCTGGCCGGCGCGCTCGGCGCGACCGCCGAGCCGGAGTGGCTGGTGGCGGCCCGCCGGGCCTGGGCCGCCGTGCCCGAGCCGGGAACGCTCCGCCGCGCGGTCGTACCGGTGTGGCGCCGGCCCTGGGTGGTGCTCGGCAGCGGGACGTTCGCCGGTGACGTGCTGCTCCGGCTCGGCGTGGTGAACCTGTACGCCGGGCACGCCGAGCGTTACCCCCGCCCCGATCTGGACGAGCTGCGGGCGCGCCGACCCGAACTGGTGGTGCTGCCGGACGAGCCGTACCGGTTCACTGCCGACGACGGACCGGAGTCCTTCCCCGGCGTGCCCTGCGCGCTGGTCTCCGGCCGGCACCTCACCTGGTACGGCCCGTCCCTCGCCGAGGCGCCCGCGCTGCTCGCCGCCCAGCTCGCCCACCCCGCCTGAACCCGGGGGGAACGGCCCCACTCGCACGGGCCCTTCGCACCTGCCCGCCCGCCGCCGTGCGATGTGGACTGCGGCGAGGAGGAGAGGAGTGCAGCGATGGAGAGCACTCGTCTGATCGTGGCGGGCGTGGACGGCTCCGACGGTGCATTCCGTACCCCCACCGTCCCCGGCCGGGTCGCCCGGCGGGGACTGGCGCGTATAGGTGGGCCGCTATCGGGCAGGATCGACGGGGACCGGATCCATCACCCACCGAAGTAGGAGACCTGCGAATGGACAAGCCCGAGGTAGGCCCGATCGAGGGCGCACCGCCCGCCGATCTCGTCATCGAGGACATCACCGTCGGCGAGGGCCCGCAGGCCCAGCCGGGTCAGCTGGCCAGCGTGCACTACGTCGGGGTGGCCCACTCGACCGGCCGCGAGTTCGACGCGTCGTGGAACCGGGGTGAGAGCTTCGAGTTCCCGCTCGGTGGCGGCCAGGTCATCGCCGGCTGGGACCAGGGCGTGGTGGGCATGAAGGTCGGCGGCCGTCGTCGGCTGACCATCCCACCGCACCTGGGCTACGGCAGCCGGGGCGCCGGCGGGGCCATCAAGCCGAACGAGACCCTGGTCTTCGTGGTCGACCTGCTCGGCGTGCGCTGACCCGTACCGACCCGTCGCGGGGGCCGTCGGCGCCAGGCCGGCGGCCCGCGCTGCCCGGCCCGGGGGCTCCGTGCTCAGACCGCCACCAGGTCCCCCGCGCCCACCGTCGCCGACTCCCGCACCGGCAGCACCCGGTGCAGGCCGGTGACGCGCAGCACCCGGGCCACCACCGGATCCGGGTCGACCAGCACCAGCTCGCCGCCCCGCGCGCGGATCCGCAGGTGGGCCGCGACCAGCGTGCGCACCGCGGTCGCGGAGAACACCCGCACCCCGGAGAGGTCCAGCCGGAGCACCGGTCGTGCCGGGGCCGCCCAGAGCGCGGCCCGGAACGACCCGACGGTCGCGATGTCGATCTCGCCGACCGCCCGGACGTCCACCACGTGGTCGCCGACGCTGATCTCCACGTGGAACCGGTCGCTGTGCTGTCCCATGCCGACGAACCTATCCGCCGGGACCGACAGTTCCGGCCGGCCGAGCCCCGGGATCCGGGTACGTCCCGGGTCCGACCCCGAGAACGTCAGGGTCGCCGGTCAGGTGCTCGCCACGATGCGCTGCCGCACTCCTGGGCGGGGCCGGCGACCTCCTGGCGCCGCGCCGCTCCCCGACACGCCAACGGATGCCGCCCCGGGCACATCGGCGGGTGACAATGAGCGGATGGTCGTTCCCCGTCAGCGCCCGCCCCGACTCATCCGGCCCGTCCGCGAGCCGGCCACCGTCCCCCCGCCGCTGGAGGGACCGTGGGCCCCCACCGACCTCCGGCTCGACCACGCCGACCTGCTGCCGCTGCCGGACGGCGCGCACGGTCCGGAGGACGTGCTGATCGACCCGGACGGCCGGGCGATCAGCGGGGACGAGGACGGCCGGCTGTGGTGGTGGCCGGCGGACGCGCCGGCGGGCACCCCACCCCGGCTGCTCGCCGAGACCGGCGGCCGACCTCTGGGCATCGAGCTCGATCCGGTCGACGGGGCCCTGGTGGTCTGCGACGCCTACCGGGGGCTGCTACGGGTCACCCCGGACGGCGTCGTGCACGAGCTGACCGGCACGGCGCCGCCGGTGCACCTCGCCGACAACGCCACGGTGGCCCGGGACGGCACGATCTACTTCACCGACTCCTCCGACCGGTTCCCGCTCTCGCACTGGAAGCGGGACCTGCTGGAACACCGGCCCAACGGCCGCGTCCTGGCGTACGACCGGCGGACGGGGCGGACGGAGGTGGTGACGAGCGGGCTCTACTTCCCCAACGGAGTCGCGCTGACGCCGGACGAGTCGGCGCTGATGCTCGTGGAGACGGCCACCCACCGGCTGCTCCGGATCGACCTGCCGGACGGCCGGGCCACCGTGCTGACCGACCTGCCGGCGTACCCGGACAACGTCGCCGCGGTGGGCGACGGGACGTACTGGATCGCCCTGCCCAGCCCCCGCCTGCCGATCATGGAGCGACTGCTGCCGCATCCCCGGGTACGACAGCTGGTGGCCCTGCTGCCGGGCGCGGTGCAGCCGCAGCCCCGCCGGTACGGCCTCGTCGCGCTGGTGGACGGCGAGGGGCGGGTGCTCCGGACGCTGCACGGCCCGAGCGGGGCGTACTCGATGATCACCGGCGTCCGGCAGCATGGGGACCAGCTCTGGCTGGGCAGCCTGACCGCGACGGGCGTGGCCCGGGTGAGCCTCGGCTGAGCGGCCGTGACGTGCGGCCGGCCCGCCACCCGGTGAGGGATGGCGGGCCGGCCCGGTCGTTCCTCCCCGGTGCGTCAGCCGCCGCTGGCCGAGGGGGCCGGTGCGGGCGCCGACCCGCCGGCCACCGCGCCCGGGTGCGGCGTGCTGGCAGGGGTGGGCTTCAGCCCGGCCGGGACGGGCAGGGCGCTGCCCTTGGCGAACTCGTCCCAGCTGACGTTCCAGGCGGTCCAGCCGTTGCCCTGGTCCAACTGCACCTCGGTGCCCTTGACGGTCACCAGATCGCCGACCTGGGTGACCCCCATCAGCCAGTGCGCCGCATCCGATGAGACGTTGGTGCAGCCGTGCGAGACGTTGATGTTGCCCTGATCCCCCTCCGACCACGGTGCCGAGTGGATGAACTCGCCGCCCCAGGTGAGGCGCTGCGCGTCGTCAACGTCGACCACGTAGCCGCCGTCGGGGGCGCCCCGCGTGTCGAAGGTGGTCCGATCGAACTTCTCCATGATCACCATCTTGCCGCTGGAGGTCGGGGTGCTCGACTTGCCGAGGCTCACCGGGATCTTGCGGAGCAGCTTGCCGTCCTGGTAGACCGACATCTGCTTGGTGGCGTTGTCGATGTCGAGCGTGACCTGCCGGCCGATCTTCGACGTCGCGCTGCGATCGGCGTCGCCGATGGCGTTCTTGCCGATCGGCAGCCCCTCCAGGGCGCTTCGTACGCTGATCTTCGTGCCGGGCTTCCAGAAATCAGGTGCCCGGTATTCGACCTGCTTGCCGTCCGCCACCCACGACCAGGTGCCCGGCTGCGGCGGGTCGGTCTTCACGAACAATCGCCGTTGCACGTCCGCCCAGGCCTCTTTCGGAATTGGCGGATCGAACGCGACGGTTAGCGGCAGAGCCGTCCCGTACGTCTGATTACCGGTGAAATAGAGCTCGGTGGTGATGGCCGGCTTGGACGATTTAGCCATCGTGGTGAACGTCGTCTTCTGCGTGGTGGTCCGTCCGGAACCGCCGGTTGCGGTGACCTCCGCCGTGTACGTCCGGGAATTCTGCAATGGCCGGGTGGGCACCCAGCCCGACCCGTCCTCCCGCGGTTCGGCCGGCACCTGCGCACCCTTGTCGTCGGTGAGCCGGACCGCGGTGATCTTCCCGTTCGCGACCGTCGCGCCCACCTCGGCGCTGATCGGCACGTCCTTGGTCCGGTCCGCCGGCGTCACGTTCACCGTCGGCCCGGCGGCCTTCCCATGCCCCGGCTTCGCCGCTTCCCGCTGACCGGCGGTGCACCCGCCGATGACCAACGGTGTGGCTGCGATGGTTACCGCCAATAGCGTCAATCGCCGCCTCACGTCCATATTCCCCACCCCCATTTCCAGTCCCCGTTGGCCCCATTCTGTACGGCACTTCTCCGGCCGGGTCGCACTTTCAGGGGAAATGGTGGGCGAAGCCGCGAGCATTTGGTGTCGGGTGTGCCCGGCAGGTGACGGGCGGGCCATGACGTCCGGGATCGGCAACCCTGGGTGGGCGGCGCACCGGACGTACCGGACCGGGCCGGTCAGTCCCAGTCCTCGTCGCCGTGGTTGCGGTCCCAGCGCCCGCCGAGCGGCGGGGTGTCCAGCCGGGTGGCGGCCTCGGCGTTGCCGGCGAAGTCGTTGTCCTCCACCCGGCAGTCCACCCAGCTGCCCCGGTCCGTGATCCACAGCCCGTGCGTCTGCGTCCGCACCTCGTGGTTGTCCCAGACCCGGTTCCCGCGGATCGTCGCCGCGTCGAACGGCGCGTTGACGGCGATGCCGGCCCGGGTCTCCGGCGCGGCCGACAGCTCGTACGGGGTGCCGGGCCGCGGGGTGTCGCCGCTCCACGCGGTGCAGGCGTCGGGGCGTACCGGGGCGAGGGACAGTTCGGTGCCGGTGTTCGCGGCCACCACGGCGGTGCGCCTGCCGACCCGGAGCACCTTGCCCCGGTGGCCGTCGTGCGGCCAGTCCGCCGCCCGGTCGACCAGCTTCTTGTCGCCGTAGCGGACCGTCTCACCGCCGCCCGTGGACGCCCCGGCGCACTGCCGGCCGTTGTTGCGGATGCGGTTGTTGAGCAGCACGGTGTCGGTCATCGGCCGGTCGACCCGGATCGCGTCCAGGCCGTTGCCCCAGAACTCGTTGCTCTCGATCACCACGTCCATCGCCGGGTCCTGGTATCCGCGGCCGAGGTTGTGCTCGTGGTAGCCGTGCCTGCCGTTGCCGGTGATCCGATTGCCCCGCACGGTGTACGGGCCGGGTGTGTTGCCCATGCTGACGCCGTCGGCCACGTTGCCGTCGATCACGCAGTCGGTGAGCAGCCCGCCCCGGCCGGCCACCCCGGCGGTGCCGTTGGCCGAGACGTCGAAGCCGGCCTCCAGGTTGCCGGTCATCGTGCAGGCCGTGACGATCAGGCCGTCGGCCCCCCAGTCGGAGATGCCGAACCGGTTGCCCTGGCTGTGGCAGCCGACGATCCGGTAGCCGCGCGGCAGTGACCAGTAGTCCTTCTGCAGCTCCAGGAAGATGCCGTTGGTGCCGTTGGCGAGGGCGGTGCAGTTGGCGATGGTGAGCCGCTCGACCGTGCCCCAGCCGCCGATACCGACGCCGATGCCCGCACCGCCCATCTCCTCCCCGTTGTCCAGCCGGCCGCAGCCGACCACCACCACGCCGTCGATGAGGCTGTCCTGGAGGAAGTCGCAGCCCAGCCCGGAGGCGGCGGTGTGGTGGATGTAGAGGTTGCGGAACACCCCTCGCACCACGTACTGCAGGCCCAGCCCCTTGGCCAGGTAGTTGTACTCGGCCATCGCCACCCCCGAGCCGTCGATCTCGAAGTCGGCGAAGGTGCACTCGGCGATGTGCCGATCCCGGTTCGCGCCGTGCTGCACGGTGGTCCAGAAGGCCAGCGGCGTCGGGTCGGCCCGGTTGCCCTCGTTGCTCAGCAGGAACCGCGTCGCGGCCGGGCCGGCGCCGATCAGCGACACCCCGCTGCGCCAGGCGGTCCCGGCGTCGCGGACGGAGTAGACCCCCGGCGGGCAGTAGATCACCCGTGCCCGCCCGTCGGCGGCGTAGCCGTCGCCGAGCCGGTCCACCAGCGCGGCCAGCGCCGGCTGGTCGTTGGTCACCCCGTCGCCGGTCAGGCCGTACTCGCGGGCGTCGCACCAGAGCGGCGCGCCCGCGACGGCCGGGCGGCGGTTCCGCAGGGTGGGCGGCAGTTCCTGGTACGGCACGGCGGCTCCTCTCGGGGTCCGGGCGACGACAGCCTCGGATTCCCGGCCTCCCGAACGGCTAACACCGCGGGGCGGGCACGGGGAGCAGGTACGACAGACAGGACAACGGTGGGGCTTGGCGCCTTCGCGGGGGGCGGGCCGGCCAACCCCGCCGGCACCGGTCACCGCGGCACCGAGGTCGGGAACCGACCCCGACGGCAGCCCGTACGCCGGGAGCCGGCCGCCCGTCCGGGGCGGCCGGCTCCGCGACGTCAGACGTTCGCGACCAGCAGCGCGGGCTGCTCGACGCAGTCCGCGACGTGCCGCAGGAAGCCGCCGGCCACCCCGCCGTCGCAGACCCGGTGGTCGAAGGTGAGGCTGAGCTGCGTCACCTTGCGGACCGCGAGCTGCCCGTCGACCACCCAGGGCTTGTCCACGATCCGGCCGACGCCGAGCAGCGCCGCCTCCGGGTGGTTGATGATCGGCGTGGAGCCGTCCACACCGAACACCCCGTAGTTGTTCAGGGTGAAGGTGCCGCCGGTGAGCCGCGCCGGGGGCAGGGTGCCGGCCCGGGCGGCGGCGGTGGTGGCGGCCAGCTCGGCGGCCAGCTCCCGGGTGGTGAGCCGCTGGGCGTCGCGCAGCACCGGGACCAGCAGGCCCCGGTCGGTCTGCGCGGCGATCCCCAGGTGCACCCCGGCCGACTGGACGATCCGCTGCCCCTCGGTGTCGACGCGGGCGTTGAGCTGCGGGTACCGCCGCAGCCCGCTGAGACAGATCCGGGCCAGCAGCGCCAGGATGCTGACCTGGGCGTCCGGCGTGGCCGCGTTGATCGCGGTGCGGGTCGCCAGCAGCGCGGTGGCGTCCACGTCGACCCAGATGGTCACCTCGGGGATCTCCCGCCGGCTGCGGGAGAGCTTGTCGGCGATCGTCCTGCGGATCCCGGTCAGCGGGATGACGATGTCCTGCTCGCCCGCTGGGGCGAGCTCGACGTGCGTGGCCGGGGCCGGCTGATCCGGGACGGCGGCCAGCCGGGTGGCCGGGGCGGCCACGGCGGCCTCCACGTCGGCCCGGCGGATCACGCCGCCCGGACCGGTGCCATGCAGCGAGGCCAGATCCACGCCGCGTTCCCTGGCGAGCCGGCGGACGATCGGCGAGATGACCAGGGCGGCCGTCCCGCCGGTGGCGTCCGCCGCGGCCACGCCGCTCGGGGCGGCAGGGGTCGGGGCACCGGCCGAGCCCGTCCGCGCCGGGGAGCCGGTGGCGTCGGCCGGGGTCGGCGCGCCGCTGCCCGGTTCGGGGGCCGGCGCCAGCCGGGGCCGGCGGCGTCGCCGGCCGGAGCCGCCATGGCCGGTGCCGTACCCGATCAGCACGTTGCCGGAGCCGGCCCGCTCCTCCTCGCGGTAGGTGGCGTGCCCGGCGGGTTCGTCGCCGGCGCCGCCGTCGAGCGGGGCGATGGTGATCAGCGGCTGGCCGACCGGGCGTACCTCGCCCGCCGCGCCGTGCAGCGCGACGACCCGACCGGCGTACGGGCAGGGCACGTCCACGACCGCCTTGGCGGTCTCCACCTCGACCACGCTCTGGTCGACCGTGACCACGTCGCCGACGGCCACCCGCCACTCGACGATCTCGGCCTCGCTCAGCCCCTCGCCGAGGTCGGGCAGGAGGAAGACCTGCGTGCGCTCCACCGTGGTCACGCGGCACTTCCCTCGCTCAGCCAGCGCGGGTCGGGCTGGTCGTCCCACTGGAGCCGGGCGACGGTGTCGAGCACCCGGTCCACCGAGGGCAGGTGGGTGTGCTCCAGCATGGGCGCCGGGTACGGGATGTCCAGACCGGACACCCGCAGCACCGGGGCGTGCAGGGCGTGGAAGCAGCGCTCCTGCACCCGGGCGGCGATCTCCGCGCCGACGCCGGCGAAGCCCTGCGCCTCCTGGATCACCACGCACCGGCCGGTCTTCCGGACCGAGGCGGCCACCGTGGCGTCGTCGAACGGCACGATGGTGCGGACGTCGACCACCTCCAGGTCCCAGCCCTCCTCGCGGGCGGCCTCGGCGGCCTCCAGCGCAACCGGCACCGCCGGGCCGTACGCGACCAGGGTGGCGTCGGTGCCGGCCCGGCGCACGACGGCCTTGCCGAACGGCGCGGTGGTCGCGGGCAGCTCCGCCTCGGCGCTGGAGAAGTAGAGCTTCTTAGGCTCCATGAACACGACCGGGTCGGGGTTGGCGATCGCCTCGCGCAGCAGCGAGTACGCGTCCTCGACGGTCGCCGGGGTGACCACCTTGAGGCCCGGCGTGTGCGCGTAGTACGCCTCGGACGAGTCGCAGTGGTGCTCGACTCCGCCGATGCCGCCGGCGTACGGGATCCGGATGACGATCGGCACGCTGAGCGCACCCCGGGTGCGGTTGCGCAGCTTCGCCACGTGCGAGGCGATCTGCTCGAACGCCGGGTACCCGAACGCGTCGAACTGCATCTCGACGACCGGGCGCAGCCCGGACATGGCCAGCCCGACGGCGAAGCCGACGATGCCGGCCTCGGCGAGCGGGGTGTCGAAGCAGCGCTTGTCGCCGAAGCGGGCCTGGAGCCCGTCGGTGATCCGGAAGACGCCGCCGAGCTGCCCGACGTCCTCGCCGAAGACGACCACCCGGTCGTCGTCGAGCATCGCGTCGGCGAGCGCGGCGTTGAGCGCCTTCGCCATGGTCATGGTGGCCATCAGGCGTCCCCCTCCTCGTCGCGGGCGGCGGCCAGCTCGGCGCGGACCTGCTCGCGCTGCTCGACCAGCTGCGGGGTCGGCTCGGCGTAGACGTGGTCGAAGAGGCTGAGCGGGTCGACCGTGGGCTGGACGTTCATCCGCTCGCGCAGCTTCGCCGCGTACGCCTCGGCCTCCTCGGCGATCGCCGCGACGGCGGTGTCGTCGAGCACGCCGCGGGCCCGCAGGTACGTCTCCAGCCGGGCCACCGGGTCCCGGTCGCGCCACGCCTCCACCTCGTCGGGGTCCCGGTAGCGGCTCGCGTCGTCGGCGTTGGTGTGCGCCTCCATCCGGTAGGTGTGCGCCTCCACCAGGTAGGGACCCCTGCCGGCGCGGGCGTGCTCGACCGCGCGGGTGAGCACCGCCAGGACGGCAACCGGGTCGTTGCCGTCGACCTGCTCGCTGGGCACGCCGTAGCCGACGCCCTTGTACGCCAGGCTCGGCGCGGCGGTCTGCCGGGACAGCGGGACGCTGATCGCGTACTTGTTGTTCTGCACGAAGAAGACCACCGGCGCCTTGAAGACGGCGGCGAAGTTGACCCCCTCGTGGAAGTCGCCCTCACTGGTGGCGCCGTCGCCGATGAAGGCCAGCGCGACGGTGTCCCGCCCCTGGTAGGACTCGCCGTAGGCGAGCCCGGCGGCGTGCACGCACTGGGTCGCCAGCGGGGTGCACTGCGGCGCGGTGTGCACCTGGGTGGGGTCGTACCCGCAGTGCCAGTCGCCGCGCAGCAGGGTGAGCACCTCGACCGGGTCGATGCCGCGGGCGGTCAGCGCCATCGACTCCCGGTAGGTGGGGAAGACCCAGTCGGTGTCCCGCACGGCGAGCACGGCCCCGACCTGGCAGGCCTCCTGGCCCCGGGAGGACGGGTAGACGGCGAGCCGGCCCTGCTTGGTCAGCGCGGTGGCCTGGACGTCGAAGCGCCGGCCGACGATCATCCGCCGGTACATCTCGCGCAGCGCCTCGACGGGCGGCTCCGGGTAGTCGTCGCGGGGCGGCAGCGGGGTGCCGTCGGGGTCGAGCAGTCGGACCGGCTCGGTCGTCGGCAGCAGGCCGGCCGTCGGGTCGGGGGCGGCCGGAGTGGCCGGCCGGCGGGTGCGCGGGGATGCCCTGCGGACCGCCTGGGGTGTGGTCGTCACTGCGGGGACCTCCTGGACGTGTGGTGGCCCTATGCTCCTGCTGTTGGATGATTGACTCAACATCCCCGGTGAACGTGGGACTAATGGCGAGCCGAGGAGCGATTCATGAGCCAGGAGACCACCTCGGCACCGGGCGAGGCGGGCGGAACGGGACGTTCGGCCGGGCCGCTGGACGAGGTCGACCGGCGGATCCTCGACGAACTGGTCCGGGACGGGCGCCTCTCCATCCGTACGCTCGCCGAACGGGTGCACGTTTCGCGGACCAACGCGTACGCCCGGGTGGAGCGGCTGCTGCGCGACGGGGTGGTCACCGGCTTCCGGGCCCAGGTCGCGCCGGAGCCGGCCGGCCTGGGCACGTCGGCGTACATCGCGCTGACCATCGAGCAGAACACCTGGCGGGAGGTCTCCGCCGAGCTGGCCCAGGTCCGCTACGTCGAACACGTCGCGCTGCTCAGCGGCGAGCACGACGTCCTCGCGCTCGTCCGGGCGCCGGACAACACCACCCTGCGGGACGTGGTGCTGGACCGGGTGCAGAGCATCGCCGGGGTGCTGTCGACGCGTTCCTGGCTGGTCTTCGAGGAATTCGACGGGGCGCAGAGCCCCTGGCAATGACCCCTCAGCGCTCCGGCGGGGCCGCCAGCCCCTCCCGGTCGGCCAGTTCCAGCAGCGGCGCCAGCGAGAAGCGGCGGTCGTCCAGGCCCGCGTGCGGGTCACCCCGCTCGGCGAACCGGGCCGGCATGCTGACCACGTCGAAGTCCTCCGGGCGCGCGTCGTCCAGCTCCGCCCAGTCCAACGGCGCCGAGACCAGCGCCGCCGGCGTGGGCCGGATCGAGTACGCCGAGGTCACGGTGTGGTCCCGGGCCATCTGGTTGTAGTCCACGAAGACCGGCCGGTCCCGCTGCTCCCGCCACCAGGTCGTGGTGACCAGGTCGGGCAGCCGGCGCTGCATCTCACGGCCCAGGGCGAGCACCGCCCGCCGGCACTCGCCGAAGCTCCACCTCGGTTCGATCGACAGATAGACGTGCAGGCCGCGCCCGCCGGTGGTCTTCGGGTAGCCGACCAGCCCCAGCTCGTCGAGGAACGCCCGCACCTCCTGCGCGACCGGGACCACCTGCGCGAAGTCGACGCCCGGCATCGGGTCGAGGTCGATGCGAAGCTGGTCGGGGTGCTCCACGTCGGCCGCCGACACCGGCCACGGGTGGAAGCGCAGAGTGCCCAGGTTCGCCGCCCAGATCACCACCGCCAGCTCGCTCGGGGCCACCTCGTCGGCGGTCCGCCCGCTGGGGAAGGTGAGGTGCGCGGTGCGCACCCAGTCGGGCGCGCCCGCCGGCAGTCGCTTCTGGTAGAAGGCGTCGCCCCGGTTGGTCTGCCGGGTGGCGATCTTCGCCCCCTCGAAGACGCCGCGCGGCCAGCGCTCCAGCATGGTCGGCCGGTCGCGCAGCGCGCGCAGGATGCCGTCACCGACCGCGAGGAAGTAGCGGACCACGTCCAACTTGGTCAGTCCCCGCTCCGGGAAGTACGGCTTGTCGGGGCTGGAGACGCGAACCAGCCGCTCCCCCACCCGGATCTCCTCGGCCGCCGCGGTCGCCACGCCTCACACCGTACGACGCCGGTCCACCCGCCGCGGGGACTTGTCAGGCGACGAGCACGATGCCGACGGCGATCAACGGCACCGCGACGAACAGGAAGATGCCAACCCCGGTGAGCACCCGTCCGCCACCGGCCGCCTCGCGCTCGGGTGCAAGCCCGAACACGGAACGCGCGGGCATGGTCTCGATCCGAGTCAGTGTCAGGTCACCGGTCAGGCCGAGCAGGGCGCCGACGACCATGCACGCCACGCCGAGCCGGTGGGTGAAGTCGCCCCCGCTGACCGCCACCCAGATCCCCACCCCGACCGCGATCAGCACCACCGCGATGACGAAGAGCACGAGCGCTTCCCGCAGCCCCCTGATGACCGTCATGGGCCGTCCTCCCTGCACCGCGCGCCAGGCCCAGTCGCCGTCCACCGGACGGCGATGACAGTCTCCCCGATCGATGGGGATGCCGCTGCCCGGTATCGGACGGTCGGAGCGGCCGGCGGGGAGCGGGACCAGCCGGACATGACGCGGCGACCGGAGGGCGCGAGCCGCCCGTCCGGTCGCCGTGCGCCGGCCTAGCCGCCCTCTCGCTGCAGGCGCTCCATGAGCATCTTCTTGCCCTGCTCACCGGCCTTGCGGTTGTTCTCCTGCATCTTGCGAAACCAGGTGGCGAGCTCGGTGTCGCCCCGGTCCTCCGCGTCGGCGATGTACGTCTCCATCCGCCAGAGGTGTTCCAGCGAGAGCTGGATCGTGTGGATCAGGTCGTAGTTCTTGTCCTTGACCGGGCTGGTCGGCTCCTTGACCATCGTCGCCACGGCGCACCTCCCCATGTGTCGGCTTTCGGTGGAGCCAGCGCTTACCCGCCTGCCGGGGGTTCACGCCCCGGGCCGGCTCGGCCGGGGGCGACCGCACGGTTACCGGCGGCGGGGCCCGGGTACCGCTGGGCGCATGGCGGAACTGGCAACGCTCTGGATCGTGCGGCACGGCGAGAGCACGGCGAACGTCGCGGCGACCGAGGCGGAGGCGTCCGGGGCCGAGCTGATCGACCTTGCCCACCGGGACGCGGACGTGCCGCTGTCGGCGACCGGGGAGGAGCAGGCCCGGGCCACCGGCCGCTGGCTGGCCGGCCTACCCGAGGCACGCCGTCCCGACGTGGCGGTGGTGTCGCCGTACCTGCGGGCGGTGCGGACCGCCGAGCTCGCCCTCGCCGACACCGGGATCCCGGTCAGTCGGGACGAGCGGCTGCGCGACCGGGAGCTGGGCATCCTCGACGGGTTGACCGGTCACGGCGTACGCGAGCGGTTCCCGGCGGAGGCGGACCGTCGGGCCCGGCTGGGCAAGTTCTACCACCGGCCGCCCGGCGGCGAGTCGTGGTGGGACGTGGCGCTGCGGCTGCGGGCCCTCCTCGGCGACCTGCGCCGCGACCACGAGGACCGCCGGGTGCTGCTCTTCGGCCACGACGCGCTGGTCTTCCTGCTGCGGTACCTGGTGGAGGGACTCACCGAGGCGGAGCTGATGGCGCTCACCCGGGACCACGTCGTCGCCAACTGCTCCGTGACCGGCTGGTCGGCGGACGCGGACGGCCGGTTGTCCCCGGACGTGTTCAACGACGTCGCCCACCTGCACCAGCAGGGCGCGCGGCCGACCAGGGAGGACGAGATCCATGCCGAACCGGTCTGAGACCAAGGTGATCACCCCCGGGCTGCTCCGCGTCCCTGGGGCAGCGCTGGTCCCCCGCTACGGCCGGATCGGGTTCCTGGCCCGTGAGCTGCTCGACGAGATCCCCCACACGTTGGCCACCGTCTGACGGTTGTTGTTCGTCCGTTCGGGTGTGTGTAACACCACACCGCCTCCCTACGCTGAACCCTCGAAGGCGGGCATCCGCCCGCTTCCGCCGGTCCGCTCCCCATCACGGGCGGGTTCCGGCGGGGAACGGCCCCCTGGGAGTCTGTGTGAAGAACCTCCGTCGCAAGACACTGGCCGCCGCGTCCGCCGTGACGCTCGGCGTCGGTTTCGCCGTCACCGGCGGACTGGCACCGGCGGCGGCCGCCGGACCGGACACCACGTTCCTGGTCCTCGCCCCGCAGGGCGCCAAGTCCGACCAGGCGGCCGCGCGCGTGGCCGCCGCCAAGGGCACCGTAGTGGCCAACTACGACCAGATCGGCGTGCTCGTCGTCCGGTCGACCAACCCGGACTTCGCCACCCAGGTGGCGGGCGCGGGCGTCGACTCGGTCGCGTCCACCGCGGGCCTGGGCACCGCCCTCGACGAGGGTGAGACCGTCGAGGTCTCCGCGGCCGACGTCGCCAACGCCACCGGCGACCCGACCAAGGAACCGCTCTACGGTCAGCAGTGGGACATGAACATGATCCACGTCCCACAGGCCCACGCGGTCACCACCGGCAGCTCGAACGTCGTCGTCGGCGTGCTGGACAGCGGCATCTCCAGCACCCACCCCGACCTGGCGACCCAGATCGCCAGGGACAAGTCCACGTCCTGCCTTGGCGGTGTCACCGACACCTCCGAGACGGCGTGGAACCCGACCACCAGCGACCACGGCACCCACGTGGCCGGCACCATCGCCGCCGCCATCAACGGCGTCGGCGTGACCGGCATCGCGCCGGGCGTCAAGGTCGCGTCCGTCAAGGTGGTCAACGATGCCGGCTTCATCTACCCGGAGGCTGCGGTCTGCGGGTTCATGTGGGCCGCCACGCACGGCATGCAGGTCACGAACAACAGCTACTACATTGACCCGTGGGAGCTGAACTGCCGCAACGACGCGCGCCAGCGTCCGGTGTGGCAGGCCGTGCAGCGGGCCATCCGCTACTCGAACAGCCGGGGCGTGCTCAACGTGGCGTCCGCCGGCAACTCGAACTACGACCTGGCCCACAAGCTCTCGGACTTCGGCAGCCCGGACGACGGGACGCCGGAGGCCCGGCAGAACCTCACCAACGCCTGCCTCGACCTGCCGGCCGAGGCGCCGGGCGTGGTGACGGTGTCGGCGGTCGGCCCGACCGGTGCGAAGAGCTACTACTCCTCGTACGGGCAGGGCGTGATCGACGTGACGGCCCCGGGTGGCGACACCCGGTTCCGTACGCAGGGTGTGCGGTCGACCCTGACCGACGGCATCCTGTCGACCACCTTCAACACCGCCACCCGGACCAACGGGTGGGGCTACAAGCAGGGCACCTCGATGTCCGGCCCGCACGCCGCCGGCGTCGCGGCGCTGGCGCTGTCGGCGCACCCGGGGATGAACCCGGGCCAGCTGGCGTCGTTCCTGGAGCGTACGTCGGTGGCGCAGTCCTGCCCGGTGGGCGTCTACAACCCGGCGCCGCTGATCTCGAGCGGCCCGCACGCCTACGACGCGACCTGCTCCGGCGGCGAGCGGAACGCCTTCTACGGCGCCGGCATGGTGGACGCGTACAACGTGGTGAAGTAGCAGTACGGCACGACCAGTGATGGGGCCCGGCGGAACGTCGCCGGGCCCCATCCGTTTTCGCAGCTCACGTGGGGGTAGGGGAGTCAACATCAGCCCAACCCCCAAGGAGGTACCGGTGTCCACCGACGCCATCGTGCTGCTCAAAGAGGACCACAAGGAGATGCGCCGGCTCTTCCGGGAGTTCCAGAAGGCCGAGGAGGGCCCGGCCAGCCGCCGTCAGGAGCTGGTGAAACAGATCCTCGAGGCCCTGACGGTGCACACCTACCTGGAGAACGAGGTGATGTACCCCGAGGTCCGCAAGCTCCTGCCGGACCTCGAGGACGACATCCTCGAGTCGTACGAGGAGCACCACGTGGCCGACCTGATCTGCGCGGAGCTGGCCGCGATGGACGCCTCCGACGAGCGCTTCGTCGCCAAGACCACGGTGCTCATCGAGAACGTCGAGCACCACGTCGAGGAGGAGGAGCAGGAGTGGTTCCCCAAGGTGCGGGAGGCGCTCGGCCGCAACCAGCTCCAGGAGATCGGCGAGCGGATGATCGCGATGCGCAAGGACGCCCCGCGTACCGTCGACGACCCGAAGGCCCGCAAGAGCCAGGTCGACGCCGCCACCGCCTGACCCCCGCGACTCCCCCCGGGGCCCGACCGCCGGTCGGGCCCCGGCGTGCGTCACCAGGCGGTCGGCGGCGTCCCCTCCGGTGCGGGCAGGATGCGTCGCGGGACGCCCGGCGGCGCCGGCCGCTTCTTCCACTCGCGCGGGTAGCCCACCGACACCTCCTCGAAGCGGACCCCGTCGTGCCAGGTCGTCCGGGGGATGTGCAGGTGGCCGTAGACCGCCGCGGTCGCGTTGCAACGCCGGTGCCAGTCGGCGGTGGCCTCGGTGCCGCACCACTGCGCGAAGATCGGGTAGCGCAGGATCCGGGTCGGCTCGCGGACCAGCGGGAAGTGGTTGACCAGCACCGTGGGCAGGGCCGGATCGCGCTCCGCGAGCCGGGCCGCCGTCGTCGCCACCCGGTCCACGCACCAGGACGCCCGGCTGAGCAGGTCGAGCGCCCACTCGACCTGGGCCACGGTGTCGCCGACGTCGCCGGCCACCAGCAACCAGTCCCGGGGCGACCCCGGCCGCAGCGCCGCCACGATCGCGCGGTTGTCGGCGTGCCCGACGTGCAGGTCGCTGACGGCGAGCAGCGCCCCGTCCTCCCCCACCAGCCGATCCTACGAGAGCAGGCCGGGGTCGACCCGGTAGGATCGGCGCGGCCGTGACTGGCGCGTGGGGATGGAGAACCATCGGGAAGCGGTCCCGTCATGAGGACGCATGCCGAGCGCCTGGGCCTTCCGCACGTCACCAGGAGGTCGCATGTCGCTGAACGCCGAATCCACCGCCTTCCGCAGCGCGCTCGAGGTGATCCGGGCCGTCGAGCCGCGGGTGGCCGACGCCATCGGGGCGGAGCTGGCCGACCAGCGCGAGTCCCTCAAGCTCATCGCGAGCGAGAACTACGCCTCCCCGGCCACCCTGCTGGCCATGGGCAACTGGTTCAGCGACAAGTACGCCGAGGGCACCGTCGGGCGTCGCTTCTACGCCGGCTGCCAGAACGTCGACACCGTCGAGGCGCTCGCCGCCGAGCACGCGAAGGAGCTGTTCGGCGCCGCGCACGCGTACGTGCAGCCGCACTCCGGCATCGACGCCAACCTGGTCGCGTTCTGGGCGATCCTGGCCGACCGCGTCGAGTCCCCCGCGCTGAAGAAGGCCCAGGTACGCCAGGTCAACGACCTCACCGAGGCGGACTGGTTCGCGCTGCGCCGCGAGCTGGGCAACCAGCGGATGCTGGGCATGTCGCTGGACGCCGGCGGGCACCTCACCCACGGCTTCCGGCCGAACATCTCCGGCAAGATGTTCGACCAGCGCAGCTACGGCACCGACCCGACCACCGGCCTGATCGACTACGACAAGGTCGCCGAGGCGGCCCGCGAGTTCAAGCCGCTGATCCTGGTGGCCGGCTACTCGGCGTACCCGCGGAAGGTCAACTTCCGGATCATGCGGGAGATCGCCGACTCGGTGGGCGCCACCTTCATGGTCGACATGGCGCACTTCGCCGGCCTGGTCGCGGGCAAGGTCTTCACCGGCGACTTCGACCCGGTGCCGCACGCGCACATCGTCACCACCACCACCCACAAGTCGCTGCGCGGCCCGCGCGGCGGCATGGTGCTCTGCGGCCCGGAGCTGGCCGGCCAGGTCGACCGGGGCTGCCCGATGGTGCTCGGCGGCCCGCTGCCGCACGTGATGGCCGCCAAGGCGGTCGCCCTGGCCGAGGCCCGCCGTCCGGACTTCGCCGGCTACGCCCAGCGGATCGTCGACAACTCCCAGGCGCTCGCCGAGGGGCTGCTGCGCCGGGGCGCGAAGCTGGTCACGGGCGGCACCGACAACCATCTGGTGCTCATCGACGTCTCCGGCTACGGTCTCACCGGCCGGCAGGCCGAGCAGGCGCTGCTCGACTCGGGCATCGTCACCAACCGCAACGCCGTTCCGCAGGACCCGAACGGCGCCTGGTACACCTCGGGCATCCGGATCGGCACCCCGGCGCTGACCACCCGCGGTCTCGGCACGGCGGAGATGGACCAGACCGCCGAGCTGATCCACACCGTGCTCACCCAGACCACGTCGGGCGAGTCCAAGGCCAAGTACGTCCTCGACCCGGCGCTGGCCGACAAGGTGAGCAAGCAGGCCAGCGACCTGCTGACCACCTTCCCCCTCTACCCCGCCGTCGACCTGGGCTGACCCGCACACCCCGACGCCCCGCCCGGCCTTCCGGTCGCGCGGGGCTGTCAGGGGTGGGCGCGGTTGCGGAGGACGCGGAGGCGGTGGAGGACCTCGGTGCCGCCGCGACCGAAGTGGTCGTGCAGCGCGCGGTACTCGGCGTAGAGGTTGTCGTAGGCGGCGGCGCGGGCCGGGTCGGGGCGCCAGGTCTCGCGGTGCCGCGCGCCCATCGCCGCCGAGGCGGTCTCCACGTCCGGGTACGCCCCGGCGGCCACCGCCGCGTGGATCGCCGCGCCGAGGGCGGCCGGGTGCGCGGCGTCCAGCACGTGCAGCGGCCGGCGGAGCACGTCGGCGTAGATCCGCAGCAGCAGCCGGTTGGCAGTCAGCCCACCGGCGGCGGTCAGCTCGTCGACCGGCACCCCGGCCGCCTCGAACGCCTCGACCACCGTCCGCGCCCCGAACGCGGTGGCCTCCAGCAGCGCCCGCCAGATCTCCTCCGGCCGGGTGGCCAGGGTCAGCCCGACCAGCACGCCGCTCAGTTCGTGGTCCATCAGCACCGAGCGGTTGCCGCTGTGCCAGTCCAGCGCCAGCAGGCCGTGCCCGCCCACCGGCTGCGCGGCGGCGAGGGAGTCGAGCAGTTCGTACGGCGAGACCCCGCGCCGCCGCGCCTCGTCGGCGTACGACGCGGGCAGGGCCCGCTCGACGTACCAGGCGAAGATGTCGCCCACGCCGCTCTGCCCCGCCTCGTAGCCCCAGCCGCCGGCGGTGACCCCGCCCTCGACGACGCCGCAGACCCCGGGCACCTCGTGGCAGGCGTCCGAATTCATGATCAGGCAGGTGGAGGTGCCGAGGACGGCCAGCATCCGGCCCGGCTCGACCGACCGGGCCGCGGCGGCGGTGACGTGCGCGTCGATCGTGCCGGCGGCCACCGCGAGGCCGGCCGGCAGGCCGGTACACCGGGCCGCCTCGGCGGTGAGACCGCCGGCCCGGGTGCCGAGCGCCACGAGCGGGCCGTCCACCTTCGGCACCAGGTCGGGCAGGTCGGGATGGAGTGCGGCGAGGAACTCGGCGCCCGGGTAGCGGCCGTCCTGGCGCAGCCCCTTGAAGCCGGCGGCGGAGACGTTGCGGGTCTCCCGGCCGCAGAGCTGCCAGACCAGCCAGTCCGCGGTCTCGATCCAGCGCTCCGCGCGGTGGAAGACCGCCGGGTCCTCCTCCAGCACCGCCAGGGCCTTGGCGAGCTGCCATTCGGCCGAGACCCGGCCGCCGTAGCGGGCCAGCCACGGTTCGGCGCGCGCGGCGGCGAGGGTGTTGATCCGGTCGGCCTGCCGTTGCGCGGCGTGGTGCTTCCAGAGCTTCGGCCAGGCGTGCGGGCGGTCGCGCAGCTCAGGCAGCTCGGCGAGCGGGGTGCCGTCGGCCAGGGTTGGTAGCACGGTGCAGGAGGTGGCGTCCAGCCCGATGCCGATCACCTCGGCCGGGTCGATGCCGGCCGCGCGGACGGCGGCGGGCACGGCCGTCCGCAGCACCTCGCGGTGGTCCGCCGGATCCTGCAACGCCCAGTCCGGTGGCAGCGGCGGCCCGTCCGGCAGCCGGTCGGTGAGCACTCCGCGCCGGTACGCGTGGACCGCGCTGCCGAGTTCGGCGCCGTCGGCCGCGTCGACCACCACCGCCCGGCCGGAGAGCGTGCCGAAGTCCACGCCGACGACGTACCGGCCCACCGCTCCTCCTCCCGCCACCGTCGGCCCTGCGGCGGTGGTGGGAGAAGACGCTAATGGGTCAGGTGAGTGGGCGCTTCAGGTGGTACCGGTGCACCTCGGTGCTGCCCTGGACATTGTTGACGTCCTCGACGGCGGAGACCAGCTCCCAGCCCTCCCGGCCGGCCCGGTTGAGGTGCGCGATCGCGGTGTCGCAGTACGGGGTGATGTCGGTGCGTGAGCCGTCGGGGGCGTACCAGACGAACGAGACGTGGAAATTGCGGCCCTCCCCCTGATAGCGACGGACCAGCAACGCGTACTCCCAGGCAACCATCGGTCCATTATGATGGGTCGCCGAACGGCGGGGGATCGTGGCGTGGCCTCCCGGCCCGGATCAGGCGCCGCTGCCGGACCCCGCCGCGGCCGGCTGATCGACGGCCAGGTCGGCCCGGGTGGGCGGATCCGCCCCGCGCCGGGCGCAGGTCCGGGCGGCGACGTTGGCCGCCTCCGCCAGGACGGCGCCGAGCGTGTCCGGGCCGACGACGCCGAGCGCGGTCCGCCGCGCGGCACCGAGCACGTCCCGCTCGTTCAGCGCGGCCAGCAGCCCGGCCGTGAACGCGTCACCGGCCCCGACGGTGTCCACCACCTGCACCGGTCGGGCGTCCACCTGCACCGCGCCGCGCCGGGTGACCGCCCAGGCCCCGCCGTCGCCGCGGGTCACCACCACCAGGACGGCGCCCAGCTCCAGCCACTCCCGGCCCAGCTCCTCGTACCCGCGGCCCGGGTGGAGCCAGGCCAGGTCCTCCAGGCTGACCTTGACGACGTCGCTGACCGCCACCAGTTCCTCGACCCGGTGCCGGGCCGTGGTCCGGTCGCCCGTCAGGGCGGGCCGGCAGTTCGGGTCGTAGCTGATCATCATGGTCGCCCGCCGGTCCCGGACCAGCGCCAGCACGTCGTCGACGCCCGGTGCGAGGACCGTGGCGAGCGAGCCGGTGTGCAGGCACCGGCTCCCGGACCCGACACCGGTCAGCGCCCGGTCCGGGAAGGACCGCCAGGAGATGTCGAAGTCGTACCGGGCCTGTCCGTCCGCGCCCACCCGGGTCCGGGCCACGCTGGTGCTCGGCAGGTCCGGCACCGACGCCGGGTCCAGCCGTACGCCGCTGCCGGCCAGGTGGGCGCGGAGCAGCCGCCCGTGCGCGTCGTCACCGAGCTGGGTGAGCAGGGTGGTGGGTTGACCGAGGCGGGCGAGCGCCACGGCGACGTTCGCCGGGCTGCCCCCCGGGTGGGCGACCGCCTCGCCCGACGGATCCTCGATCAGATCCACCAGGCTCTCGCCGACAACGGTGATCACAGTCTTCCTTTCCCGGAACTGGCGGATTCGGCCACGTCTGCGGGGCTTCAGCCCGCCGTCCGCCCCGGCGTCTCCTCGAGGGTGGTCGCGCCGGTCATGATGGCCACCGCCTCCGGCATGGTGTGCGACGCCGGCGTCACCACGCCCGCACAGCGGCCCAGCCGCTGGATGTGGATGCGGTCGGCGACCTCGAACACGTGCGGCATGTTGTGGCTGATGAGAATGACCGGCAGCCCGCGCGACCGGACCTCCTCGATCATCCGGAGTACCTGGTTGGACTCCTTGACGCCGAGGGCCGCGGTGGGCTCGTCGAGCACGAGCACCTTGCTGCCGAAGGCCGCGGCCCGGGCGACCGACACGGCCTGACGCTGTCCTCCGGAGAGCGTCTCGACCGCCTGCGCGACGTTCTGCAGCGTGCCGATGCCGAGGTCGGCGAGGGCCTGCGCGGCCTCCCGACGCATGCCCTTCTGGTCGAGTACCCGGAACACCGAACCGAGCACGCCGCGCCGGCGCTTCTCCCGGCCCAGGAAGAGGTTGCTCGCGATGTCCAACGCCGGTGCCACCGCCAGTGTCTGGTAGACGGTCTCGATGCCGGCGTCCCGGGCGTCCTGTGGCCGCTTGAACTGCGCCGGCCTGCCCTCCAGGAACAGTTCCCCGGCATCCGGCGCCAGCGCGCCGGTCAGGCACTTGATCAGCGTGGACTTCCCCGCGCCGTTGTCCCCGATGACGGCGAGCACCTCGCCCGGGTACAGGTCGAGATCCACCCCGTCGAGCCCGACGACCCTGCCGAACGTCTTGACCAGGCCGCGGGCCGACAGCACCGGCGAACGTTGCCCGCTGTCGGCCGCGCCGGACCGGTCTGCGGGGATGTGCGTGGTGGTGGCGGTCATGACCTCACCTTCCTGATCCACTGGTCCACGGCCACGGCGAGGATCACCAGCAGGCCGACGGCGAGTACGCGGTACTGGTCGTCGACCCCGGCGAGGGAGAGCCCGCTGCGGAAGAAGCCGACGATCAGCGCGCCGAGCAGGGTGCCGAGCACGGCGCCGCGGCCACCGAAGAGGCTGGTGCCACCGATGACGACGGCGGTGATGCTCTCCAGGTTGGCGTCGGTGATGGCGTTCGGGCTGGCCGCGCCGGCCCGTCCGATCAGGATCCAGGCGGTGATGCCGTAGATGGCTCCGGCGACGACGTACACGCTGAGCAGGACCCGATCGACCCGGATGCCGGCGAGCCGGGCGGCCTCCTTGTCGTCACCCACCGCGTAGACGTGGCGGCCCCAGGCGGTCTTGGCCAGGGCGAAGCCCATCGCGAGGTAGAGCAGGACGACGGCGATCACGCCCACGGTGATCCGGAACCGGCCCACGGGGAAGGACTCGCCGGTCCAGCTGAGCACCGACGGCAGGTCGGTGGCCTGGACGCTCCGGCCCGCGGAATAGAGGAGTCCGAGGGCGGTGAAGACGCTGAGCGTACCGAGGGTGACGATGAAGGGCGGCAGCTTCAGCCGGGTCACCAGCGCGCCGTTCAGCGCGCCCGCCGCGGCGCCGACCGCGATGGCCAGGACGATGGCGAGGGCGCCCGGCAGCCCCTGCCCCTCGGCCAGCTTGGCCGCGAGCATCATGGCCAGGATGGCGATGGCGCCGACCGACAGGTCGATGCCGGCGGTCAGGATGATCAGTGTCTGCCCGACGGCGAGCGCGCCGATGACCGCCACCTGCTGCAGGACGAGCGACAGCGAGTTCGGCGAGGCGAAGCGCGGGTTGAGGGTGGAGAAGACGACGAACGAGATGACCAGCACGAGGAACGGGCTGATCGCGGGGTGGGCGTGCAGCAGGTGCTGAACGCGTTGCAGTGGCGAGTGCCGGCGCAGGGCGAACTGTTGCGCGGCGGTGGTCGGTGGTGTCGTGGTGGTCACGGTGGGCTCCCTGCCGGTGTCGGCGGTGGCGGACGAACCGCCCGGTCGAGGGCGCGGAGCGGAGGATGTCTCCGGCCCTCGACCGTGGCGGCGGTGGGCTCAGCCCCAGCAGCGCTGGGCGCCGTCGGCGCTGGTGATGCTCTCGACCCCGGTGGCGGCCTTGTCGGTGACCAGGGTGACGCCGGTGTCGAAGAAGTCGAGGCCCTCGGAGACCTTGGGCTTCTGCCCGTCGTTCGCGATCTTCTTGATCGCCTGCACGCCCAGCTCGGCCATCTTCAGCGGGTACTGCTGTGAGGTGGCGCCGATGACGCCGTCCTTGACCTGCCGTACGCCGTCGCACCCGCCGTCGACGGAGACGACCAGGACGCCCTGCGTCTTGCCGGCCGCCTGCAGCGCCTTGTGCGCGCCGACCGCGGCCGGCTCGTTGATGGTGTAGACGACGTTGATGCCGGGGTTCTTGGTCAGGCAGTTCTCCATCGCCGTCCGACCGCCGTCCTCGGCCCCGTTGGTCGGTTCGTTGCAGGCGATCGTGTAGCTGCCGCCGGAGTAGCTGCCCGTCTTGGCCTCGTCGCCGTTCTTCTTCTTGTCGGCGGTGTTGATGCCCATGCCGGTCAGGAAGCCCTGGTCCCGGTCGTAGTCGACGGAGACGACCTTGTCGTTGAACAGGTCCAGCAGGGCGATCGTCGCCGGCTTGCCGGCGAGCTGGGTCGCCGTCCACTTGCCGATCAGCTCGCCGGCCTTGAAGTTGTCGGTGGCGAAGGTGATGTCCACGGTGTTCGCCGGGTCGGGCGGGGTGTCCAGCGCGATGACGTAGAGTCCGGCGTCCCGCGCCTTCTTGATCGCCGGGTTGACGCCGGGGCCGTTCGGGGTGATCAGGATGCCCTCGTCGCCGCGGGCGATCGCGTCCTCGATGGCCTGCACCTGACCGGCCTCGTCGCCGTCCTCCTTGCCGGCGGTGACGGTCAGCTTCACGCCCTCCGCCTCGGCCGCCTTCTTCGCGCCCTGCTGCATGGTCACGAAGAACGGGTTCGTGGAGTTCTTGGTGATCAGCGAGACGGCGACGCTCTTGGCACCGTCGCCGGAGCCGCCCGAGCTGTCGCCGCACCCGCTGACGACCATGCTGGTCGCCGCCGCGGCGGCGACCAGCAGGGCCGCGCGGCGGCGGCCGATGCGCTGGATCATGTGTTCTCCCTCAAGACTCCCCCGGATCCGGCCGGGGCCACGATGACAACGATGTCAGCGCAGTTTCGGGTGAGGAACGGAGCGATGTCAATGGCTTGGCAGGTGGTTTTTCATAATCAGAACGTAACTTGCAAGTAACCTTGACATCGATGTCAGGCCCGCGAAGGATTCACCAACGGGGGCGCGACAGACCACCATCACCGACCAGATCTTCCCCGCGCTCACCAGCGACCAGACCCGCCTCTTCGCCGAGGGTGGTGACGTGGTGGTGCGATCGCTCACCGTCCGGCCGCTGCGGTCGGTGTGGCGATAACCTGGATTCGATCATCACCGGTCGAGGCAACGGCGTACGCCGCGGGCCCCGGCCGCCACCGCGTCATCCGCCCGGTAGGAGCGCTCATGCACGCTGCCGCCTCCGCTACCCCGACCGCCGCCAAGGCCCGGCCGACCCTGCGGGACGTCGCGCTGCTCGCCGGCGTGAGCCCGAAGACCGTCTCCCGCGTGGTCAACGGCGAGGCGGGCGTCTCCGAGCCGAAGACCGCCGCGGTGCGGCGGGCGATCGCCCAGCTGGACTATCGGCCCAACTTCACCGCGAGCAGCCTCCGGCGGTCCAGCGGCCGCAGCGCGGCGATCGCCGCGGTCCTGGAGGACCTGGCCAACCCCTTCTCGGCCGCCCTGCACCGGGCCCTCGAGGACGCCGCGCGGGATCGAGGCGTGCTCATCTTCGCCGGCAGCGTGGACGAGGACCCCGAACGGGAACGGGACCTCATCCACGCCTTCACCATGCGGCAGGCCGACGCCCTGGTCGTGGTGCCCGCCAGCGACGACCAGAGCTACCTGGCCGGCGAGGTCAACGCCGGCACCCCGGTGGTCTTCGTCGACCGGCCGCCGGTCGGACTGCCGGTCGACGCGGTCCTCGCCGACAACCACGACGGCGCCGCGTCCGCCGTCCACCACCTCGTCGCCCACGGCCACCGGACCATCGCCTACCTCGGCGATCTGCAGACGATCCCCACGGCCCGGCAGCGGTACCAGGGGTTCCGGGAGGCCCTCGCCGACCACGGCATCCGACCGTCCGCCGTCCCCGCCGTCCACGACCTGCACACCGAGCAGGAATCGGAGGACGCGGTACGCCGGCTGCTGGCCGCCGAGTCCCCGCCCACCGCGCTCTTCACCTCGCAGAACCTCGTCACCATCGGGGCCATCCGGGCCCTCCAGCAGCTCGGCCGGCAGCACGAGGTCGCTCTCGTCGGCTTCGACGACTTCCCCCTCGCCGACCTCCTTCAGCCGGCGGTCACGGTGATCGCGCAGGACCCCTCCGAGATGGGCCGGGTCGCCGCGTCGCTGATCTTCCGGCGCCTGGACGGCGAGCAGTGGCGCCCGCGGACCCATCTGGTGGCGACCCGGCTGATCCCCCGCGGCTCGGGCGAGATCAGGGGGCCGCACCGGGACTGACGAATGCTCCCGCCGACCGGGCGGTCCGCAGTTCGTCGGTGATCAGGGCGGCCAGCCGGTCCAGGCCCAGGTCGATCTGCTCCGGCGTCACCGCGCTGACCGACAGCCGCAGCGCGTCGACCGTCGCCCTGTCGTCGTAGAAGTGCGCCATCGGGGTCCAGAGCACGCCGTACCCGCGGCAGGTTCCAGCGCACCGGACCGTCGGACCCGAACCGGCGGGCCAGCCCGTCGACCAGGTGCCGCAGGTTGCGGGCGTACACGGCCCGTTCCCGGACGTTCGCCGCCACCAGCGAGCAGCCGTGTGCCAGCAGCGCCCCACCGATTGGCGACCGGCTGGCGGTGGTGCTCACCGTGACGTTCCTGTCCGGGGTGGCGATCGCGGCGGTGAACCCGCTGCTCGGCGCGGCCCTGTACGAGCGGGTGCCGGAGTCGTTGCAGACAAGGGTGCTCGGCATCTCCGGCTCGGTGGCCTTCCTCGGGCTGCCGGTGGGGGCGCTGCCGGGGGGCTGGTCGGTGGCGGCTCTCGGGTTGACCCCGGCGCTGCTGGTGATGTCGGTGGCCTGCCTGGTGCTCACCGTCGGACCGCTGCTGACCGGGCAGCTCCGGGTCGGGCGCCCGGAGCCCGAGCCCGCAGTGCCGTCACAGGTGTGACGGCTACCGGTAGCGCAACAGCACGACCCCGTTGCCGAACGGCCGGGACTCGACCAGCCGCAGGTCGACCGGCGTGTCCGAGGGTGGAAAGAGCGGCTTGCCCCGGCCGATGGCGACCGGGTGGAGGTAGATCCGGTACTCGTCGACCAGCCCGAGGCGCCGGAAGGCGGACGCCAGGTCCGCGCCGCCGACCACCAGGTCACCGCCGGGCTGGGCCTTGAGCGCCATGACCTCCTCGGGGACGACCTCCCGGACGACCGTGGCGTTCCAGTCGGCGCGCTCCAGCGTCCGGGAGTAGACGACCTTCGGCATGTCTCGCCAGATCCCGGCGAACTCACGGGTCGCCGCGCTGGCCGCCGGATCCCGGTCGGCGGTCGGCCAGAAGGCGGCCATCAGCTCGTAGGTGCGGCGACCGTCCAGGAAGGCGCCCGCGGTGCGTAGCTCGTCGTTGAAGTGCTGGTGCAGTTCCTCGTCGACCCGGTGCCAGTCGAGCTCCCGGTCCGGTCCCTCGATGAAGCCGTCGAGCGAGATGGACA
This sequence comes from Micromonospora sp. RTP1Z1, assembly GCF_033804685.1. NCBI lineage: Bacteria > Bacillati > Actinomycetota > Actinomycetes > Micromonosporales > Micromonosporaceae > Micromonospora > Micromonospora sp. RTP1Z1. The sequence continues at coordinate 27,850 of NZ_JAPFQV010000033.1, read as the reverse complement.
TCCATACGATGATCCTGCGCATCACGGTCCTTTCCCGTTTGCCGGCAAAGGGCCATTCTGTCAAGATCGTCGGATGGACGGGGGCCAGGTGACCGCGCTGCTGGACGAGTTCGCCGCCTACGGGCTACGGGTCTGGGTGGCCGGCGGCTGGGCGGTGGACGCGGTGGTGGGCCGGCAGACCCGCCCGCACGCCGACCTCGACCTGGCGATCGACGCCGACCAGCAGGCGGAGCTGCTCGCGCTGCTCGGCCGGCTCGGCTTCGTGACCACGGTGGACTGGCTGCCGGTACGCGCCGAGCTGACCGCGCCGGACGGCCGGAAGGTCGACCTCCACCCGGTGACGTTCCGCCCGGACGGCAGCGGCGTCCAGTCCGGTCTGGACGGCGTCTCGTTCGGATACGCGGCGGACGGTTTCGCCACCGGCCTGATCGAGGGACGACCGGTGCCGTGCCTGTCGGTGGCCCAGCAGCTCCGGTTCCGGGAGGGCTACCCGCCACGGGAGATCGACCACGACGACGTCGCGCTGCTGCGCGGGCGCTAGGCAGCCTTCCCGGGGGCGGTCCCGTCCGCGTCGTCCAGGCGTCAGGACGGGTCGCCGAAGTCGACGTCCCTGGTCTCGACCGTGCCGGCCGTCCGCCCCGGGGCCGTCTGGTAGGTCCAGTACAGGTTGGTGTGCGCGATGACCTGCTCCGGCGGCGGCGCGCCCCACGCCGTCTGGTCCCCCGTCGTGTGGGCGTCGCTGACCAGGGTCGCGTCGTACCCTCTGACGAGCGCACCGTGGAGCGTCGAGCGGATGCACGCATCGGTCTGGGCGCCGACGACGACGAGTCGCCCGACCCCGAGGCCCGACAGCACCGCCTCGAGAGTGGTGTCCTCGAAGGAGTCGCCGTAGGCCTTCTCGACGAGCGGCTCGGCGTTGCCCGGCTTCAGCTCGGGGACGATCCGCCAGGCGTCGCTCCCCCCGGAAGGTGCTCGTCGGAGTGCTGGACCCAGACGACGGGGACCCGTTCCCGCCGCGCCTTCTCGACCAGGTTGCTGACGTTCGCGACGACCGCGTCACGCTCGTGCGCCCCCTCGACGACGCCGTTCTGCACGTCGACGACGAGGAGTGCGTTGTGCGGCCGGCTCTCCAGTGTGGTCACGTTTTCGCCTTTCTCACGCTGAGTCCCTGTGTCCCCGCACCATAGGCCGACCCACCGACAGGACCGCCCGTCCCATGACGCGGGGTCGCAGCTCCTCCCGGCGGCCGGCAGGCGACGGCCATCGGCGCTGGTGTTCCTCTCAGTTTTGATTAGCCGTTTGCTGGAGGGTGACGCGTCCACGTCGGACCTTCTCGAGGATCGGTTCGGCGGTGGTGGTCCACACGAACGGTTTCGGGTCGTCGTTGTGCACCCGTAGGTACTCCTCGATCGCCTGGACGAGGTCGCCGACGCTGTGGAACACCCCACGGCGGATCATTTTGCCGGTCAGTTCGGCGAACCAACGCTCGACGAGGTTCAACCACTGGGTGACCCGCTGCTCGTGGTGCGCCCCATCGCGCGGCTCAACGAGGTCCTCGATCGCTGCCTTTCGCCGCGTGCCGTCCTGGCGGCGCCTTCCGTCGCCCACCAGGCCGCACTCGTCGCCGGCCCCGACGTCCGCGTCCGGCCCGCAGGCGATGGTACGCCGGCACCCGAGCCGGCTGCGTCCCGCCGTGGTGATCGACCTGACGTGACCTACCTCAATCGCCGACGGTGACCCTGCTCGTGAATCCGACGAGATTCTTCATCGCCCGGTCGATCCGCTCGTCGAGGGTAAGGGTCTCCTCGTGTCGGACAAGTCGAAGTCTCGGCTGGCGCTTGCCCCGCAGGTACAACGAGCAGGCGAGGTCGGCGCATATGTATTGGCCCACGGAGTTGCCTTGCCGCCCGGCGGCTCCGGCCAGCGGCGCGACGAACAGGCATACGCCGGACGCCGCATGGCCGGTGAAGCAGATGTGGCAGATGCTGGACCTCATGGCGCTGGAGCGCCGAGCGTCAGGCCGCCGGAGGACGACGCCGAGAGGTCCTTCCTCGTTCGGAACGACAAGCAGCGCGCGCAGCGGCGCCCCCGGGTCGGTCCAGCCGAGAAAGTCGAGTTCGCTCCACTCGATTTCCCGCAAGTGGGTCGGCATCCGGATCCGGGAGGCCTCCCCTTTGCTGCAGTTGACGAAGGAGCGTCGGATGTCGTTCTCAGTCAGCGGATCCATGGCCCGGAATTTAGCTGATCGTACCCGTGAATTCGCCCTTGTTTTTCGCTTGCCCGCCTCTGCCAAGTGTCCGCGGTGTCCCGGCGTTCTGGCCGTGAGCAGAGCGCACGTTGATGCCAGGCGGACCGACGACATCGATATGGACGACTGTTCCTGCCGGAAGTCGGACGGCCGTCCCGCCGGTCGGCGCGCCGGCGTGTTCCTGATGTTGGTACGGATCCTGCAAGAAGAGGAGATGGTATGAGCACGAATTCCTTCGACGATCCCGCAGGCAGCTACTGTTCTGTCTCAGTTCGGCTAGCCACCTGTTGAAGGGTGATGCGTCCACGTCGGACCTTGGTAAGGATCGATTCGGTGGTAGCGGTCCACGGGCGGCAGCGCGAGCCAGTCCTGCCAGGTAATGTCGCGGCCCAGATGACGGGACTGCTGGAAGGGCCAGTCGGCGGCGATCCACTGCGGCACCAGCGCGTCGAGCGCGCGCTCCACCTCGCCGCCGACAAGGTCGTCCACCACCCACCAGGAGACCTCGCCGTCGGAGCCGGTGCGCTCGGGCGGGTCGATGTAGACGCAGCCGAGGATCGCCGTCTCCTCCTCGTCCAGCAGCGCGTAGTTGAACGACTGGTGCGCGGCTATCTCCTTCTCGTGCCGCAGCAAGTCGATGCGGTCCTCTTCATAGGTCATCGTCTCGTTGGGCCAAGCCCAGGCCGGGCCGAAGATCTCCCACAAGCGCTCTCGGGAGCCCATCACGGCGGAGTAGTCGAGCGCGGTGTCCGCCTCCCGGATCGGCCGCAGGTGAAGCACGGTGTTGGGCACGGGCACGTAGACGGGGTGGACGAAGTCGTCAGGCAGCCAACTCATGAGGGCCGAGGCTACAACCGGTCGGCGCGGGACGATCCAGGCGGCGCGGGCGCCACGGCGGACGACCACCGGGCTTCGACAAGACCGCAAACAAGCAGCGCAACACCGTAGAGCGCTGCATCAATCGGCTCAAGCAGTGGCGCGGCATCGCCACCCGCTACGACAAGACCGCCCGCATCTACCAAGCCACCCTGAACATCGCAGCAATCTTCCTGTGGACCAAGTGATCCAACAGACAGGCCCTAACCCTCCGCCACCGCCCGGTCCAGGTGGCGGTCGATCCCGTCGGTCATCCGCGCGAACTCCGCCACCAGGTCGACGTCGTACCGGTCGGCGAGGACGAGCACCGACCAGAGGCAGTCGGCCAACTCGTGGGCGAGCCGTTCCCGCGCGTCCGCGATCTCGCGCCGCCCGTCGACCGCCAGCACCAGCTTGGCGAGGTCGCCGACGTCGCCGACGAAACCCAGCGCCAGGTCCCCGGTGCTCCACGGAACCCGACCGGCGGCGAGGTGGTGCCGGTCGTACCGGTCGGCGACCGCCCGGGCCCGGGCCTGCAACTCGGCAAGATCCATGGCCGGAATCTACCGCGGCCCAGGGGTCGGTGGGCGGGAGTACTGTCGGGCCATGGCGACCTGGGACGACGTACGACGGATCGCGCTCGCCCTGCCGGAGACCACCGAGCGTGGCTCACACGACGACCTGCCCGCGTGGCGGGTCCGGGACAAGATGTTCGTGTGGGACCGACCGCTGCGCACGAGTGACCTGGCAGCGCTGGGCGACGCCGGGCCGGACGGGCCGGTGCTCGGCGCCCGGGTGCCCGACCTGGGCGCCAGGGAGGCGCTGCTCGCCGACGATCCCGAGGTTTACTTCACCACCCCGCACTTCGACGGATACCCGGCGGTGCTGGTCCGGCTCGATCGGATCGGCGTCGAGGAGCTGACCGAGCTGATCACCGAGGCCTGGTACGCCCGCGCCCCGAAGCGCCTCGCAAAACAGTTCAGGACGACGATGGGCTGAGGTCCGTACCGGATCGGCCCGCTTGCCATAGCCTCGGCCGATGCGGGCGGCGCACGACCGGGTGGACGCGATCGTCTTCGACATGGACGGCACGCTGATCGAATCCCACGCGGTGGTGCCCGCGGCCTACCGCGCCGCCATCGTGGACGGCGGCGGACCGGTGCTCTCCGATGCCGAGATCATCGCCGGGTACCCGCTGGGGCCGCCGGCCGCGCTGCTGACCCACCTGCTCCGACGGCCGGCCACCGACCGGGACCTCGCCCGCTACCACGCCCACCTGACCGCCCTCGCCACGCAGGTCACCGCCTATCCCGGGGTGGCCGACCTGCTCGCCGGCGTCGCCGGACGGAGGGCGGTCGGTCTGTTCACCGGCGCCAGCCACCGGGCGGCCGAGATCCTGCTCGACCGGGTCGGTCTGCGCGGGCACTTCCAGGTCGTCGTCGGCGGGGACGAGGTCGCGCGGCCCAAACCCGAGCCCGACGGTGTCGAGCTGGCCTGCCGGCTGCTGGGCGTCGAGCCCACCCGCACCGCGTACGTCGGTGACTCGCCGCTCGACCTGCGGGCGGCGCGACGCAGCGGCGCGCTGGCGGTGGCCGCCGGCTGGGGCCATCAGTACGACCCGGGTGAGCCGGCGGACCGTACCGCCGGCCATCCTCGTGATCTGCTGTCGCTGATCGGCTGAGCGCGGGTCACGGCCCGGGCGGGAGCACCGCCTGCTCCGGGGTGTCGACGGGCGCGGGCCGAGCACCGGCTCGCCGGTGGGACCGAGGATCCGCCAGCCGCCGAGAAGCACCACCGGGACGCCGCCCCGGCGCATCGCCAGGGCCACCTCGCTGAGCGTCCCCCAGGAGCCGCCGACGGCGATCACCGCGTCCGCGCTCCACACCAGGATCGCGTTGCGCGCCTGTCCCATGTTCGTCACCACGGACATGGACACGTCGGCCGGACCGGGATCGGCGCCGTCGTCGGGGCGTACGCCGATGACCAGGCCGTTGCGGGAGCGGGCGCCGGCGGCGACCGCGGTCATCACCCGGCCGCCGCCTCCGCAGAGGACGGTGACGCCCATCTGGTGGACCGCGACGCCCGGCGGCGCACGTACGAGGCGCGGCTGGCCCAGCTCGGTCCGGTCACCTTCGGCCGGATCGAGGTGGTGCCGTTCGCGGTGGAGCGGCCCGCACCACCTTGCCATGGACGAGGGAACGCGGCGAACGGGCGCCGGTGAAGCACTTCCGCATCGGCCGCGCCAGGAAGACCACACGCGCCCGAGGTCCGGTCAGGTCCCGTCTCCCGGCGGTGGTGGCGCGGCGCCGCGCAGCACCAGCGCGCTGTTGAACCCGTCGAACCCGCGCGCGCCGACCAGCGCGATGCGGCTGCGCGGCCGGCGGGGCGCCCGCAGGAAGTTCAGCTCGCAGCCCTCCGCGGGCCGCTCCGGTCCGGCGGAGGCGGGCAGCAGGTCGTGCTGGAAGGCGAGCAGCGCGGTCGCCGCGTCCAGGGCCGACCCGCCCTGGTGGGCGCGGCCGGTCAGCGGCTTCTGCGTGGTCACCGGCGGGGTCCGGTCGCCGAACACCGCGCGCAGCGCGGCCGCCTCGGCCCGGTCGTGCGCGGGCACGCCGAGCGCGTCCGGCCAGACCACGTCCACGTCGTGCGGCCGGACGCCGGCCCGGTCCAGGGCCAGCCGCAGCGCCCGCGCGTAGTGCGTCGGGTCGGGGCCGGCGTCCGGGTCGGTGGGCGCGGCGTCGTGGGTGGCCGCCCAGCCGGTCACCTCGCCGTAGATCCGGGCGCCCCGGGTCAGCGCGTGCCCCAACTCCTCCACCACGAAGACCGCGCCGCCCTCGGCCGGGACGTACCCGGCGGCCGCCACGTCGAACGGCCGGTACGCCCGCTCCGGGTCGGCCACGTCGCTGAGCAGGCCGGAGCGGAGCTGGCAGGCCAGCGCGTACGGGCTCAGCGGGCACTCGGTCGCCCCGGCGATCACCACCGGGGTGCCCCGACGGACGGTCCGGACGGCGTGGGCGAGGCTGTCCAGCCCGCCGGCGGACTCGGCGACCAGCACGCCGCACGGCCCCTTGAACTGGTGGTGGATGGAGAGCTGTCCGACGCTGGCGGCGTAGAACCAGGCGATCGACTGGTACGCCCCGACCGTCCGGGTCGGACCGCCCCAGAGCCGTTGCAGCTCCCGCTGCCCGAACAGGTTCCCCCCGGACGAGCTGGCCAGGGTGACCGCCCAGCCGTACGGGTCGGGGGCCTGTTCGGGCAGGCCGGCGTCGGCCAGCGCCAGCCGGGTGGCGGCGAACCCGAGGTGCGTCCACCGGTCGGTCTGCACCCGCTGCCGGCCGTCGGCGTACCGGGCGGCGTCGAAGTCGGGCACCTCCCCGGCGACCCGGGTGGGGTAGCCGGCCGGGTCGAAGAGGCTGATCGGCCCGGTGCGCCGGGTGCCGGCGAGGACGGTCGACCAGTGCGCGTCGGCGCCGATGCCGCTGGGCGCCACCACCCCGATCCCGGTCACCACCGCCCGCGCGGTCATGCCGTTGCCGCCAGGCGGCGGACGACCATCGCGGACTGGAAGCCACCGAAGCCGCTGCCGACCGAGAGCGCCACGTCCACCGGCAGCTCGCGGGCCTCGTTGGGCACGTAGTCCAGGTCGCACTCCGGGTCGCGGGTGGTCCAGTTCGCCGTCGGCGGCACCACGCCGTACTCGATGGCGAGGGCGCAGGCGGCCATCTCGATCGAGCCGATGGCGCCGAGCGAGTGCCCCACCATCGACTTGATCGAGCTGATCGGCACCCGGTACGCGGCCGGGCCGAGCGCCCGCTTGAACGCCGCGGTCTCGTGCCGGTCGTTCTGCCGGGTGCCGGAGCCGTGCGCGCTGATGTACGACACGTCGCGCGGGGCGAGCCGGGCCTGCCGCAACGCGTCGCTGATGGCGAGGGCCATCTCCACCCCGTCGGGACGCAGCCCGGTCATGTGGAAACCGTTGCTGCGGCTCGCGTAGCCGGCCACCTCGCAGTAGACGTGCGCACCCCGGCGGCGGGCGTGGTCGGCCTCCTCCAGCACCAGCACCGCGGCGCCCTCGGCCAGGACGAAGCCGTGCCGGTCGGCGTCGAACGGGCGGGAGGCGTGCTCCGGGTCGTCGTTGTCCGGGCTGGTCGCCCCGATGGCGTCGAACGACGCGACGGTGACCGGCGAGATGGGCGAGTCGGCGGCCCCGGCGAGCACCACGTCGGCCTCGCCGTCGGCGATGAGCTGGTGGGCGTACCCGATGGCGTCGATGCCGGAGGTGCAGCCGGTGGAGACCACCTGGGCCGGGCCGTGCAGGCCGTGCCGGCAGGCCACGTCGGCGGCCAGGCTGCTCGGGATCAGCGCCTGGTACAGGTACGGCCCACCGAGGTTGTGGTCGACCAGCCAGCGCCGGCCGGTGTCGCTGACCCGGACGTACTCGCGCTCTAACGCCATGGTCCCGCCGACGGCGGTGCCGAGCACCACCCCGGCGCGCTCCCGCTCGGCGTCGGTGAGGGTCAGGCCGCTGTCGGCGAGCGCCTCCGCCGAGCAGGCCAGGGCGAACTGCACGTACCGGTCGGCGCGCTGCCGCTCGGCGAGGGTGATCCCGGCGGCGTCGGGGTCGAAGTCGCACTCGGCGGCGATCCGGGAGCGGAACGGCGCCGGGTCGAAGAAGGTGATCCGCCGGGTGGCCGTCCGCCCCTCGGTGATCGTCTTCCAGAACCGGTCCCGGGTGGCGCCGCCCGGGGCGACCACCCCGACGCCGGTGACGACGGTGCGCCGGCCGGTCACGACGGGCCCCGCTGCTGGGCGACCTCGGTGTCCACATGGCCGAGCTCCGGGCGGGGGGCCAGCGGGCCCAGGTGGAAGACCACCTCGGCGGGCTCGTCGCCGGTGTTGCGCAGCCGGTGCCGCACGAGTCGCGGCACGAACAGCGCCTCTCCGGCCGCCAGCGGCACCGGTTCGTCGTCGAGGTCCACGGTGATGGCGCCGCGGGCGACGTACAGGAACTCCTCGCTGTAGGGGTGGTAGTGCTCGGCGATCCGCTCCCCCGGCGCGAGCGCGGCCACCCCCATGAAGCCGGAGGTGCTGCCGACGGTCTTGGGCCCGAGCAGCACCCGCAGTTCCCCGCCGCGCCGCCGGTCGGCGGCGACGTCGCGGGCGGCGATGGCGCCGGTGACGATCTCACTCATCGTCGCCTCCCTGGCGCAGCCGCTCGATGCGCTCCTTGATGACCGCCAGCTGGACCCGGCTGTTGGCGTTGATCCGTTCGGTCATCCCGGTGTTGTCGACCGGCGCGGTGGGCTTCATCGCGAAGTCCTGCACCCAGGTCATCCGGGTGCCGGCGGGCACCTCGTCGTAGCGCCAGTGGATGCGCATGTACTCGAACGGGCCGGTCTCCACCCGGTGCGCCCGCACCTGCCGGGTCGCCGGGTCGGCGGTGCGTTCGCTGACCCAGCTCCAGGAGACCCCGTTCTCGTCGGGGTGCATGGTGAGCCGGAACCGGACCGTGTCGCCGGTCTGTTCGAGGATCTCCACCACGGCGTACTCGGTGAACAGCTCGGTCCACCGGGCGACGTCGTTGGTGACCCGCCAGACCAGCGGCAGCGGCGCGTCGATGACCACGCTGTTCTCGGTGTGGCCGGGCGGGTCGGCCCGGCGGGCCACCAGGTCGGCGACGCCCGCGATGCTGAGCTGGCCGGCCTGCTCCGGGATGCGTACCTGCCACCGGTCGGCGACGACGGCGGAGAGTTCGAGCAGGGCCAGCGAGTCCATGCCGAGCTCCTCCAGGCTGGCGGCGGGGCTCCGGGCGGCGGTCTCGGCGTCCAGGCCGCAGTGCGTGACCAGGATGTCGGTGATCTCCGTGGTGAGCGGTCGGTCGGGGGCGACGGTCATCTGTTCCTCCTGAGGGATGCGCCGGGCGGATCGGCGGCGGGGGCGGCGGGCGCCGGTACGTGGGCGCCCGTCGGGGCGGGGTCGGCGAGCAGCCGGTCGACCAGGCCGGTGGTGTGCCGGGCCTTGCGGAAGGCGGCGTCGTCGAGCACCCGCCGGACGAAGGGGATGGTGGTCCGCACGCCGGGGCCGGCGACGTCGAACTCGCCGAGCGCGCGTTCCAGCCGGTCCAGGGCGGACGCCCGGTCCGGCGCCCAGACCGCCACCTTGGCCAGCAGGGAGTCGTAGTGCGGGCTCACCAGGTAACCGGCGTGGCCGTGGGTGTCGACCCGGGTGAACGGCCCGCCCGGCGGCCGGAACCGTTCCAGCCGCCCCGGCGTGGGTGCGAAGTCGCGGTCCGGGTCCTCCACGTTGACCCGGCACTCCACCGACACCCCGTGGAGGCGGATGTCCTCCTGGCGCAGGCGCAGCGGCACGCCGGCGGCGATGTACAGCTGTTCGTGGACCAGGTCGACGCCGGTGACCATCTCGGTGACCGGGTGTTCCACCTGGATCCGACAGTTGATCTCCAGGAAGTGGCACCGTTCCGCCTCGTCGACCAGGAACTCCACGGTCCCCGCGCCGGTGAAGCCGACCGAGAGGGCGCCGCGCAGCGCGGTCTCCGCCAGGCTGCCCAGGGTGGCCGCGGCGAGCGCCGGGGCGGGTGCCTCCTCGACCAGCTTCTGGTGCCGGCGCTGCACCGAACAGTCGCGGGTGCCCAGGTGCACCCCGTTGCCGTGACCGTCGCAGAGCACCTGCACCTCGACGTGCCGGGCGTCGGTCAGGTACCGCTCGACGTACACCCGGTCGTCGCCGAACGCGACCTGCGCGGCGGCCCGGGTGCGGGCGTACGCCCGGGGCAGCGCGGCGGCGGAGCTGACGACGGTCATCCCGCGCCCACCACCGCCGGCCGCGGCCTTCACGATCACCGGATACCCCACCTCGGCGGCCACCTCGAGAGCCTCGGCGACGGTCGGCAGGGTCCGTACGCTGCCCGGCGGCAGCGCCAACCCGGCCCGGCTCATCAGCGCCCGCGCGGTGGACTTGTCGGCCAGCGCGGACATCACCTGCGGCGGCGGCCCGACGAGGACGAGGCCGTTCTCCGCGCAGATCTCGGCGAAGTCGGCGTCCTCGGAGAGGAAGCCGTAGCCGGGGTGGACGGCCTGCGCGCCGGTCTGTCGGGCCGCCTCGACGATCGCCGCCGCGTTGAGGTAGCTCTGCCGGCTCGGCGCCGGTCCGATCCGGATGGTCTCGTCGGCCAGCCGCACCGGCAGGGAGTCGGCGTCGGCGCTGGAGTGCACCACAACCGTGCGTACGCCCAGTTCCCGGCAGGCGCGCAGCACCCGCAGCGCGATCTCGCCCGGGTTGGCGATCAGCACCTTCTCGAACATCATCCACCCGCCTGCCCGGCCGGCTCGAGGGCGAGCAGCGGCTGGTCGTACTCGACGGGCTGGCCGTCGTCGACCAGCACCTCGACCACGCGCCCGGCCTGGTCGGCGGTCACCTCGTTCATCAGCTTCATGGCCTCGACGATGCCGATCACCTGACCGGGACGGATCAGGTCGCCGACGGCGACGAACGGCACCGCGCCGGGTTCCGGGGCCCGGTAGAAGGTGCCGACGACGGGTGCCCGCACCGTGCGCCGGCCGGGCTCGGGCGGCGGCGGTTCGGCGGCCACGACCGGGTCCGGCTCGGTCCGGTGCGCGGGCGCGGCTTCCGCCGGACCGTGCCACTCCACCTCGAGGACGGTGTCGCCGCTGCGCAGCCGGACCCGGCGCACCGGGCCGGCCAGCTCGGCGACGAGCCGGTGGGCGTGCCGGCGCAGGCCGTCGAGGACCGCGTCGGTGCCCTGGCCGGCGCTCATCGCCGTACCACCGGGACGTCGGCGCGGGCGGCGCCGTACCGGCGGAAGCGTTGCCGGCGGCGGCGGACCAGGGTGGCCGGCGGCACGTCGAGCAGCGGGGCGAGGTTCGCCGTCACCGCCCGGGCCAGCAGCTCGGCGGCGGCGGCCGGGTCGTGGTGGGCGGCGGGCGCCGGCTCGGGCACCACCTCGTCGACCACGCCGAGCTGGCACAGGTCCGGCGCGGTGAGCCGAAGCGCGCGGGCGGCCTGCGGGGCGGCGGAGCTGTCCGACCAGAGGATCGCAGCGCAGCCCTCCGGGCTGATCACCGAGTAGACGGCGTGTTCGAGCATCAGCACCCGGTCGGCGACGGCCAGCGCCAGCGCGCCGCCGCTGCCGCCCTCCCCGGTGACCACCGCGACGACCGGGGTGGGCAGCACGCTGAGCGCCAGGATGTTCTCGGCGATCGCCGCCGCCTGGCCCTGCTCCTCCGCGCCCACCCCCGGGTCCGCCCCGGGGGTGTCCACCAGGGTCACCACGGGCAGGCCGAGCCGGGCGGCCAGCCGCATCAGCCGCAACGCCTTGCGGTGCCCGGCCGGGCTGGCCATGCCAAAGTTGCGGGCCACCAGCTCGCCGGTGGTGTGCCCCTTCTGGTGGCCGATCACCATCACCGGCCGGCCGTCGAGCCGAGCCAGCCCGCCGACGATCGCCGGGCAGTCCGCGCCGAGCCGGTCGCCGTGCAGCTCGACGAAGCCGTCGAAGGCGCTCTCCAGGTAGTCCATCGTGGTGGGCCGGCCCGGATGACGCGCCGCGCGGACCGTGTCCCAGGCGTCCCTCCCGGGGCCGTCCGCCGTCGCCGCGAGCGGCGCGTCGGCCGGCGACGGCGGTCGCGGCGCCGGCTGCTGCCGCGGTACGGACGGGCGCTGGCGGGCCCGACGTCCGGCCCGGGCGGCGGCGACCAGCGCGGTCAGCCGCCCGCGCAGCGCGTGCCGGGGCACCACCATGTCGACCTGCCCGTGCCGCAGCAGGAACTCGGCCGTCTGGAAGCCCTCCGGCAGCACGGCGCCGGTGACCTGCTGGATCACCCGCGGGCCGGCGAAGCCGAGCCGCGCGCCGCTCTCCGCGAGCACCACGTCGGTGTTGGTCGCGAAGGAGGCCGCCACCCCGCCGTACGTCGGATCGGTGATCACGCTGATCGTGAGCAGTCCCGCCTCGCGCAGCCCGGCGACGGCCTGGCTCACCGTGGCCATCTGCATCAGCGACAGCGCGCCCTCCTGCATCCGGGCCCCGCCGGAGGCGGTGATCAGCACCAGGGGAACCTCCTCGGCGAGGGCCCGCTCGGCGGTCCGGGTGATCAGCTCACCGACCGCGCAGCCGAGGCTGCCGCCGAGGAAGCGGAAGTCCATCACCGCCAGCGCGATCCGGTGCCCGCCTACGGCCGCGGTGCCGCAGACCACCGCCTCGTCCAGCCCGGTGGCTGCCCGCGCCGCGGTCAGCCGGTGCGGGTACGGCAGCGCGTCGACGAAGCCGATCGGGTCCACCTCCACCGCCCGGTCGGGCAGCGCGGTGAACGAGTCCGGGTCGACCAGCTGCGCCACCCGCGCGGGGGCGTCCAATCGGGAATGCGTGCCGCACTCCGGGCAGACGTCGAGGTTGCGCCGCAGCCGCTTGCGGTACAGCAGCGAGGAGCAGCCGGCGCAGCGGGACCAGAGCTGCTCGTCACGGGGCGCGGTGGTGGTCACGGCCGCCGCCCGGGCGCGTCGAACCGGTAGAAGCAGTGGGCCATCGCGTCCCGGGGCGACTGCCAGTCCGGCAGGTACGGCGAGATGAACGGCCGCAACCGCGCGCTGACCCGGGCGAACTCGGGATGCCCGCGGGCGTTCTCCACCGCGCCGTCGCCCGGCAGCTCCGTCTCCAGCAGATGCACGTAGAGGTCGTGCAGCCGGTACAGCGAGCGGTGCCGGACGCCGACCAGAAGCGGCAGCTCCGTCGCGTCGGACTCGGCGAAGATCTCGGCGATCCGGTCCTCGGCGGTGGGCACCACCTTCGCGACGATGAGCGAACGGTCCATGAAGAGCCTCCACGTGGGCGGGTTCCGGTCCGGCCGGACGACTGTCGACACCATGCCGCCGGGGACGTCACCGCGGCGTCACCCGACGCCACCGCCGCGCGTCAACGAGTCGTGACGCTGCGTTGACGCAAGCTGTGCCTAAGCTATGCGCCCGCTCGAGGCAGCGGCCACGAAGCGACGATTATTCGCAGTTCAGAGCCACTGTCGCCGGCCGCTGTGGACGGTCGCAATGACGACGAATATGTTGACTCAGTGTAACCATCGTTGATAATCTCTGTACCGGTCAGCCCGGGCGGCGTCGGCGTCCGACGCCGCGGCGGAGCCGGTCCGACACCGACGTCGCGGGCAGCCGCGCGCCGGGGCAACGAGGACGGTCGGGACGAGGGTTCCGGGGCAGGGGGTGCGCCCGTGACCGGTCACGCCAGGATGCCGACGGCCGGCGCAGGCCCCGCCCCACGGGTGTCGCTGCAGCTGCTCGGCGGTTTCCGGCTCCTGCACGACGACGTGCCGGTGGTGGTGCCCCGGGGACTGCAACGGGTCATCGCGCTGATCGGCCTGCGGCCGGCCGCGACCCGCAGCCACCTGGCCGGGCTGCTCTGGCCCGAGACCTCCGAGGAGCGGGCGTTGTCGTCGCTGCGTACCGCGCTGTGGCGGCTGCGCCAGGACCCGTGCTGCCCGCTGCTGACCGACGGCGACACCGTCCGGCTCGACCCGACCGTCCACCTCGACACCGACGAGCTGGTCGACGTCGCGACCCAGGTCCGCGACGGCCACGTGCCGGCCGCCGTCGGCACCGCCGGCCGCCACGACCTGCTCCCCGGCTGGTACGACGACTGGGTCCTGCTGGAACGCGAACGGCTGCGCCAGCTCCGGCTGCACATGCTCGAACAGCTCGCCGACAACCATCTCGAGGCGGGCCGGCACGGGGAGGCGCTGGAGGCGGCGCTGGAGGCGATGGCCGCCGAGCCGCTGCGCGAGACGCCGCACCGCCTGGTCGTCCGGATCCACCTGGCGGAGGGGAACGCCTTCGAGGCGGTGCACGCCTTCTACGTCTACCGCGACCTGCTGCTGCGGGAGCTGCGCCTGGAACCCTCCCCGGCGATGTCCGCGCTGCTCGACGACACCCTCGCCCCGATCCGGCACGCCACCCGCGCGACCCCGCCCCGCTCCAGCGTCACCAGTCCGGTACCCGGCGTGACGGAGAGGTGACAGCGGTCTGGGCATGGTGACCCGACACGGTGTCCGACGTCCCTGGGCCTGGGTCAGGGGCACCACCGGTGAGAGGGGTCCCGATGAGTCGTCTGTTGATCGTCAGCCGCATCGTGCCAGGCGCGGAGGGGCGGGTGGCGCAGATCTTCGCCGAGGCCGACGCCGCTGGGCTGCCCGGCCTCACCGGCGTCCGGCACCGGTCGCTGTACTGCCTGCACGACCTGTGCGTACACCTGATGGAGACCACGGACGTCGACCCGGACGCGGCGGCCGGGGCGCGCACCGACCCGCTCTACCGGCAGGTCAACGAGCGACTCTCCGCACACACGTCGCCGTACCTGCCGACCTGGCGCTCCCCCCGGGACGCCGTCGCCGGCTGCTTCTACTCCTGGGACGCCGCCGACGCGCCGGCGTCGGGCCCGGTCCGCTGAGACCGGCGTCCCTGACCCCCGGCACCCAGGGTCCGGGACGCCCCTCGACGGTCCGGGCCGGACGGCACACGCTCGGTCATCCCGTCACCACCCGCCGGCACCGCGTGTCCCAGCAGGGGCGCAAGCCGCCGACCTCCCTGTCGTCCTCGACGTACGTGTGCGAAGCTGCCCCCGGTTTTCTCGCGACTGTCGTTCACATACATAAGAGGGAGGTTTGCCGTGCCGTCGACTTTCGGGCAATGGCTGATCCTGATCCTGGCCCTACTGGTGGGCCTCGCGGCCGGGTGGGTGGTGTGGGGCCGCCAGGCTGCCGCCAGCCCGACGGCGCCCATCGTGGAGGGTGACCCGGTGGCGGAAGCCACCGAGGTCAGCGCCCCGACGACCACCAACGTCGACCACGAGCGGCCGGAGGCCGTCGTGGACGAGGTGCCCCCGCCCGCGGTCACCGAGCAGCCGGCCCCGGCGGAGTACGACGCTCCCCCGGCCGCCGCCACCCTGGCCGCCAACGCCACCACCCTGCCATCGGCCGACGAGCGGGCCGACCACACCGAGGCCGATTCCACCGAGGCCGCGCCAGCCGAGGTCGAGGCCACGTCCGTCACCGCCGCCGAGCCGGCCGAGGCCGAGCCGGCGCACCCCGAGGAGCCGGCGACGCCGGTCACCGCCGAGGTCGAGCCGATCCACGCCGAGGAGCCGGTCACCCCGGCAGCCGCCGAGGCCGAGCCGACGCAGGACGAGGAGCCGGCCGCGCGTCCGGCCACCGTGGTCGCCGACGCCGAGCCGGCCGAGCAGCAGACGCCGACGGCCGATGAGGCCGCCGTGCCGGTCGTCGTCCCGGCTCCCCGGGCCGCCGCGGAGGACAGCTTCACGCCGGACGCCGCGACCACGCCGGCGCAGCCGGAAACGGTTGCCGCGCCCGCCATCGTGGCGAACGGCGCCGCCCCCGCCGAGACCGCGGACGACTTCCGGCGGATCCAGGGCATCGGGCCGAAGCTGGCCACCGCCCTGCAGGCCGCCGGGATCCGCACCTACCGCCAGCTCGGCGACCTGGACGAGGCGGCGCTGCGGGGTACCATCCGCGCCGCGGGCCTGCGCGCCGCCGCCAGCCTCGCCACCTGGCCTCAGCAGGCGAAGGTGCTGGCCGGCGCCCGCGCCGAGGCCGACCAGGTACTCCCGGCGGAAGCCGGCGAGGACGCCTGAGTGTCCCTCCGGGCCGGTGGTGACGATCCGTCGTCGCCACCGGCCCGGGTCACCGGGCGAGGGACTCCGCGTGCTCGGTGAGGACCGCGTCGAGCATGTGGCGGGCCTCCGCCACGCGCACCGGGTCCGGACCGTCGAGCGTGATCAGGGCCTTCCACAGCACCCAACCCCGCCCGCGCGCCCAGGTTGCGTCGTCGACCGCGAGCGCGGCCCGGAACGCCGAGCGGCTCGCGCCGGACAGCAGCGTCCACGCGACCGCCAGATCGCAGGCCGGGTCGCCCATCCCGCAGCAGCCGAAGTCGATGACCGCCGCCAGCCGCCCCTCCCGCACCAGCAGGTTGCCCCAGGCGACGTCACCGTGGAACCAGACCGGCGGCCCCGTCCAGGTGGAGCGCAGCGCCGTCGCCCAGATCTCCCTGACCTCGTCGACCGGGATCCGGTCGCCGAGCACCTCCACCGCCCGCCGGGTCTCCGCGTCGTACGTCGTCAGCGACGCGCCCCGGAAGCAGCTGTGCGCCCCCGCCGGCGGGCCGCCGGCCGGCTCGGGCCGGTGCAGGGCGGCGAGGAAGCCGGCGAGCGTGCGGGCGAACCCGGTCAGGTTGGTGATCCGGTCGACGCGCGCGGTACGGCCGTCGAGCCAGCGGTAGACCGACCAGGCGAACGGATAGCCCTCGCCGGGCTCCCCGAGGGCCAACGGGGTCGGCACCGGCAGCGGCAGCCCGGGCGCGAGGACCGGCAGCCACCGCTGCTCCTTGTCGACCTGCGGCACGTACCCCGCGGCGCTGGGCAGTCGCACGGTCATCGCATCGCCCAGGTGGAAGGTGCGGTTGTCCCAGCCACCGACCGCGACCGGTCGGACCGGCAGGTGGGCCCAGCGCGGAAACTGCGTGGCGATCAGCCGGCGCACCAGCGCCACGTCGATCGGCGGGACCCGGAGCGGTGGGGTGTCGTCCTGCGGCGTCATCGCGGCCAGCGTCGCGGTGCACCCACCCGGTGAGCAACCCATTTTCCGCCGCGACGCTCCCCGGCAGAATCGGACTGATAACCCCAAATCGGGCACACGCCCCGGTGGCCGTCGCTACCGTCGGTGATGGGCCACCGGCCCGCCGCGCCGATCCCGCACCGCAGGAGCAGCTCGTGCCCTTCGCCACGCCGGAGCAGCCCCCGCGACAGAACAGGCCCCCGGTACGCGACCCCGAGTCGCCTCGCCGGGTGACCCTGCTGGAGCTCTTCTTCGACCTGGTCTACGTGGTGGCGCTCACCCTCATCTCCCGCGGGCTGGTCGTCAACGTCAGCTGGGAACACGCCCTGCAGGCCCTGCTCATGCTGATGGCGATCTGGTGGACCTGGGCGATCACCACCCTGGTCACCGACATGTACGACCCGCAGCGTCCCGAGATCAAGCTGCTGATCGCCGCGGTGATGTTCGGGGCGCTGCTGATGACCACCGCCATCCCGGAGGCCTTCGACGGCCGGGGTCTCGTCTTCGCCGGCACGTACGTCGCGATCCATCTCGGTCGCGGCCTGTTCCTCATGCCGGCGGTCCGGCGCCACCCGGAGACCCAGCGCCGGGCGGCCCGGATCTTCATCTGGTTCGCGGTCTCCGCCGTGCCGTGGATCGCGGGCGGGCTCGTCCATGGCGGGGCCCGGGAGGCGCTCTGGGCGCTGGCGCTGGCCATCGACTACCTCGGCTTCCGGCTCGCCTACCCGGTGCCCGGCCTCGGCATGGTGCCGGAGGCCCAGCGCAACGTCACCGCGGAACATCTGTCCGAGCGCTACCAGCAGTTCTTCATCATCGCCCTGGGCGACGCCATCCTGACCATCGGCACCATGTTCAGCCTCGGCCACTCGGAGGCGGAGAACATCGGCGCCTTCACCGTGGCCTTCGTCAGCACCCTGCTGCTCTGGCGAATCTACGTGCACAAGTCCGGCGAGCTGCTGCCGCACGCCATTTCCAGCTCGAAGCGGCCGGGTCGGTTCCTGCTCACCGCCCCGTACACCCACCTGTTGATAGTGGCCGGGGTGGTGACCTCCGCGGCCGGCTTCGAACTGGTGCTGAACGAGCCGACGGGGCGTACGCCGCCGGCCTGGGCGGCGGTCATCCTGGGCGGGCCGGCGCTCTTCCTGGTGGGCCGGGCCTTCTTCGAGTACGAGGTGTTCAGCCGGGTCTCGCTGTCCCGCCCCGGTGGGCTGCTGGCGCTGCTCACCATCGCCCCGGCCGTGCTGTTCCTGCCGCCGCTGTTCGCCGCCGCCGGGGCCATGCTGGTGCTGGCCGGGGTGGCGGTGGCCGACTACCGGCGCAGCCGGGGCCGACCGCCGGAGGAGCCCTCACCGCCGCACTGAGCCGACCCTGGACCGAGCCGCGGCGTGAGCCGACCGCCGCGCCGAGCCGAATCCGCCGGGCATGGTCGCAAACGGCCGTCCGAGCGGTCCCCGCCACCGTTAGCCGTTCGCCGGGATTGGGTACAAGGCCTGCACCTCGAATTCACCACAACCCCCGTGGAGGCAACCCATGCGCGGCACCTCGATATTCGGAGTCCTGGTCGTGATCTGGCTGATCATCGGCGCGATCGCGGCCGGTCAGCGCGGCTACTACAGCAACGACGAGACCAACTGCGCGGAGGCGGGCACGATCCTGGTCACCATCGTGGCCGGCCCGCTGAACTACATCGGCGCCAACCCCAAGGTGGACTGCAAGCTCCCCGAACCGTCCAAGTAGGACCCCGCTCTTCGGCCCGCGCCTGCTCCCCCGAGGCGCGGGCCTGTTCCTGCCCCGGGTCGGACACCTCACCGCCCGCAGTGCGTCCTAGGAGGCTGGGTTCCTGGCCGGCCCCGGTAGCCGGGCGCAGCCCGGTGGGCGCCGCGGTGGGCGTACCGGAACAGCGGCCGGACCAGCGGCGTGGGCCGACGGCCCGGCGCGGACCTCAGCCGCCGACGTGGATGCCGGGGCGGCGGAAGGGGTCGGGCTCGGACTTGCGGATGATCTCCCGGACCACCGGCGGGGTGTCGCCGCGGCCGAGGATCAGATAGCGCAGCAGGTGCGCGAGCGGATTCCCCTCGGACCACTCGAAGTGGGCGTGCGGGCGGACCCCGGTGGCGTCGCGGAGCGCCAGCAGGATCGCCGCGATCGCGTTCGGCACGGCCGGACTGCCGGCCCGCAGCACCCGGTACCCGTCGATCTCCACCCCGTGCACCCGCAGCACCTGGCTGAACTCGGACGGGTCGACCACGTCGATCTCCAGGAAGAGCACGTCCGCGGCGCCGGGCACCGGGTTGATCGCCCGCTGCGCCCGCTCCTTGACCCGGTACTCCTTCACCGTCCCGCTCTGCCGCTTGTTGGCGATCAGGTGCAGCCGGCCGTCGTGGGTCAACGAGTCGGCGATGAACCGCCTGGCGGCCTCGTCGAACTCGATCCGCTCGGCCCGCAGCTCGGTCGTCCGGCTGACCCGGGAGATCAGCGAGACGGCGATGATGCCGGCGATGAACAGCCCGGAGATGGCGATGCCGTCCGGCTTCTCGATCACGTTCGCGGTGAGCGCGTAGAGCAGCACCAGGGACAGCACCGTGAAGCCGACCCCGGCGAAGGGATGCCGCGACCGGTACGCGGAGATGGTCACCGCGATCGCGCCGGAGACCATCATCGCCAGGATCCCGGTCGCGTACGCCCCGGCCTGGGCGTTGACGTCGGCCCGGAACGCGATGGTGATGGCGATGCTGATCAGCGTGTAGACGAGGACGACCGGACGGACCGCCCGGGACCACTCCGGCGCCATGCCGTAGGACGGCAGGTACCGGGGCACGATGTTGATCAGGCCGGCCATCGCGGAGGCGCCGGCGAACCAGAGGATCAGCACGCTGCTGATGTCGTAGACGGTGCCGAACGCCTCGCCCAGGTGCTCGTGGGCCAGGAACGCCAGCGCCCGCCCGTTGGCCGCGCCGCCGGGCTGGAACTCCTTCGGCGGGATCAGCACGGTGGTGACGAAGGTGGTCGTGATCAGGTAGACGGACATGATGAGCGCCGCGGTGGTGAGCAGCTTGCGGGTGTTGCGGATCCGGGACCGGAGCCGCTCCTGCGGGTCGACCCCGTCGCCCTTGACCAGCGGCATCATGCTGACCCCGGTCTCGAAGCCGGAGAGTCCCAGCACCAGCAGCGGGAACGCCAGCACGGCCGGCCCGAGCAGGTCTCCCACGCCGGTGCCCCGGGCGGTGAGGGCATGGGTCCAGCCGTTCAGCACCGCCGGGTCGGCGGCCACCTCGGCCAGCCCCGCGACCACGATCACCGCGTTGAGCCCGAGGAAGACCGCCACCAGCGGGATGGCGACCTGCACCGCCTCGCTGAAGCCCATCAGGAAGACACCGCCGAGGATCAGCAGCAGCAGCACGGTGACCACGACGGCGGCGGAGCCGCCGTGCGGGAAGGACGCCGGCAGGTACGGGTTCTCCAGCAGGTGCACGGTGGCGTCGGCGGCGGAGAGAGTGATCGTGATGATCCACGAGGTGGCCACGAAGCCGAGCAGCACCAGCACGAAGACCTTGCCCCGCCAGAACGGCAGCAGCCGCTCCAGCATGGCCACCGAGCCCTGCCCGTGCGGGCTCTCCTGAGCCACCCGCCGGTACATCGGCAGCATCCCGAACAGGGTCAGCGCCACGATCAGCAGGGTGGCCAGCGGGGAGAGCGCACCGGCCGCCAACGCCGCGATGCCGGGCAGGTAGGAGAGGGTGGAGAAGTAGTCCACGCCGGTCAGGCACATCACCTGCCACCAGGGGTGCGCCTTCGCCTCCGGCTCCCGGGTCTCCGGGCCGACCGGCTGCACACGGTGCTCGAACAGCCACCGGGCCAGTCGGCTGGCGGGCTCGGCCGGCCGGACGGGGGTTTCCACGCACGCCGGGACGGCCCGCGGCCCACGACCGGCCCGTGCGCCGTGCTCCGGTTCGCGGGCCGCGTGGGGCGCGCGCCCGGCACCTGACCGCGCCTGGTCGCGCCGCCCCCGCGTACGCCGGGGCTGCGCCCCGTCCCGCCCGTCCGACATGTGCTCCCCTTCAGACCCTGACCCGACCGTAGGCGGTACCCACGGCGTCGCCCGTCTGAACCGGGCAAGCCGGAAAGATCATCGGGGCGCGAGGGATCGTACCGCCGCGGGCGGCGTCCCGCCGGGTCAGCCGACCGCCGGGGTACGCAGGGCGCGGAGCAGCCCGTCCGGATCGGCGACGGTCACCGTCACCGCCGGGTGGCGCAGCCACCGGCCGGGCGCGAGGGCGGGGACCGGGCTGGCGAAGCGGACGCAGACGCCGGCCGCCGTGCCGGTGCCGAAGGTGACGCCGCCGTCGGCCAGGGAGAGGTGCGGTCCCACCGCCCGCCACCAGCGGTACGGCCCGCCCCGCTCCGCCCCGGTGACGTTGCGCAGGTCGGTACGCAGGCGCCACGGACCGTACCGGACCGTCAGCGCCCCGGCGTCCACCTCCACCACGGCCGTCTCCGGCCGGACTCCGAGCAGGGCGAGGGGCAGCCGGAACGGCGGGTCGAAACGGAACCCGAACCGGCGCGGGGATCCGCCGGTCGGATTGGTCGGGAGCCGATCCGGCTCGCTTCTCGCCATGGACCCGGCGTACCCGGTGCGGGACGACCGACACCGGTCCCGCCGCACCCCGGGCGCCGCTCCCCCGACGCGGGACCGGCCGGCACCCCCCGGGCCGGCGGGTCCCGCACCCGGCTCAGCCGGCCAGGGCGAGCCGGTCGGCGAGCCAGGCGACCCGGTCGTCGCGGACCCGCGTACCGCCCAGGTCGTGCTCCTCGCGGGGGTGGAGCGACACCCGGGCCGCGGGCGCGGCGGCGTACCGGAGCCGGACCCGACGGCCCTGACGGTCAGGAGAGCGCGGCGGTCCAGGCCGACACGTGCGCGTCGAGGTAGGTGGCGGTGTCCCGCCAGTAGGCGCCGTCCTCGGCGTGGATGCGCGCCCAGGGCTGGACGCCGTCCCGGGCGCCCCGCTGGAGCAGGTCGTACATCGCCCGGGCCCGCCGGCCCAGCAGCCCGGCCAGCGCCGGACGGTCCGCCCCGGTCAGGCCGTAGCCGTCCACGAAGACCCGCAGCCGCCGCGCGGACTCCCGCACCGGCCGGTCCGGTCGCATCCCGGCCATGCTCTGCGCCGCGTACGCCAGCTCCCACAGGCGGGTGCCCGGCCCGGCGCAGTCCCAGTCGATCAGCACCCAGCCGCGCGGCGAGCGGACCAGGTTCCACGGCGCCGCGTCGTGGTGGCAGACCAGCTCCTCGCCGTCGGGCGGGATGACCCGCTGCCACATCGCCGCCGCCGGGGGTACGAAACCGGCCGTGGCGCGGTGCAGTTCGGCCAGGAGGGCCCCGATCGATGCCAGCTCGGCCGGGGCGTACGTGCCAGCGGGGTCGCCGGGCTCCCCCGGCACGTACTCCAACACCTGGCGGCCCTGGGCGTCCCTGCCGAGCGGCCGGGGCGCGCCGGTGAAGCCGGCCTCGTGCAGGTGGCCCAGCAGCGCGTCGACGCCGTCGGTCCACGGGCCGACCGGCCGCCGGATGGTGTCCCCGACCCGGACCACCCCCGCGGTGACGTTGCCAGTCAGCGGCACCTCGGTCCCCGTCATCCGGCCATCCTCGCACCCCGGCGTCGGCACGACGATGTCCCCGCGTTCCGCCCCACGACGGAACGCGGGGACCCCCCGTCCCGACTACTGCAGGAACGCCCCGAGGGGCGAGAGCAGCAGCCGGCCGAGCAGCGCGGCGTTGTCGTCCAACCGCGTCCGCTCACACTCGTGGGCCTCCGGATCGTGCCGGCAGCGCCAGATCTTCTGCGCGTTGCGCCAGGCGACGTTCCGGGTGTACTCCACCAGTTCGCCCTGGTACCAGTCGTCGATGTCGCCGTTCACCATGTCGATCATGAGCTGCCAGTGGTCCAGGTAGCCCCGGCGCAGCTCGGGGATCCGCTCGGCGAAGATCTTGTTGATCTCCAGGTAGTCGTGGTGCTGGTCGCTGTCGTCGACCGGCTCGGACTCCAGGCTCTCGAGGGTGGTCACCACCGCGAACGGCAGGTCGAAGTTGATGTGCGCGTTCACCCCGGCGGCGGCCGACGGCAGCGGCCGGGCGTCCGGGCCGCGCATCCGCTGGAACAGGCAGGACCAGGCCTTCGGCGTGTTCGGGCTCGACTCCGTCCAGAACCGCAGCGCGTCGAAGTAGCGGGCGGCGAACTCGACGTCCAGCCGGGCCAGGAAGGCCGGGTCGGCGAAGCGGTCGTCGTAGAGGCCGTCCAGCACGGTGCTGGTGATGGTCAGGTAGAGCTTGTTGAAGTCCGCGAGGGGACAGCTCGCCTCCAGCGGCGGCAGCCGGACCAGCAGGTCCTGCAGCTTGGTCAGGTGGTCGACGACCGCCGGCACGTCGGCCGGGTGGTCGGCGAGCAGCCCGACGATGTCGTCGTGCACTGGACCCCAGACCGGTTCGGTCATCTCTCCTCCACTGTGGCCGGTCACCCCCGTGCCGCCGGTGACGTGGGACAGCCTTCCAGCCGCGCCGGTCGGCCGGATCAGTAGAACGACGTATGTCGGGTGCCCGGTCCTACGCCGGTAAGGCGGGGTTGCGCAGGAAGATCGCGCTCGCCTGCACCCGGGTACGGACCTGGAGCTTGTCGAAGATGTGCGAGACATGCACCCCGATGGTCCGCTCGCTGATGAACAGCCGCTGGCCGATCTCCTTGTTGGTCAGCCCCTCGGCGACCGCCGCCAGCACCTCCCGCTCCCGGGCGGTCAGCACGGCCAGCTCGTCGACGGCCGGCTCGACAGGAGGCGCCGCGGCGGGACGGCGCGGGGCCGGCGCCGGCGGCCCCCCGGCGAGGGCGGGCCGCTCCTCCAGCGTCACCCGGGCCCGGCCGGCCAGGGTGCGGATCTCCGAGCTCAACGGCAACGCGCCGAGGCCCTGCGCCATCTGGTACGCCTGCCGCAGCAGCTTGCCGGCGGTGGCCACCCGGCTGCGCCGGGCCAGCAGCGCCTCGGCCTGCCGCAGGCGCGAATACGCCGCCGGGTACGGGTGGTTCCGGCGGTCCCACTCGGCCGCAGACCGGGCCCACAGCTCCGGATCGCCCCGGCCGTCGAGCCGGCTCAGCTCGGCCGCGCAGAGCGCGAGGAAGCCGTCGACGATGTAGCGCACCGGGCGGCCGGCGTGCTCGCTGTTGCGGGCCACCCGGTCGACCACCTCGCGCAGCCGGCGGACCGCCATCTCGTCCACCGCGACGGTGCGGCTGGCGTGCGCCTCCGCCTCCGCCCGCAGGCCATGCCAGGCCAGCGTGGCCAGCACGATGACGTCGTCGGAGCGGCTCTCGGTCAGGCCACGCTGGACGGCCTGCCGGGCCAGGTCGTGCCGCCCCTCCCACATCGCCAACCCGGCGCGCAGGATCAGCATCGGCAGCACGTGCCGGGCGCCGCCGCCGGCCAGCACGGTCGCCACCGCCTCCAGGTCCCGGTCGGAGGCCTCGATGTCGCCGTACCCGACGGAGAGCCGGCAGCGGGCCAGCAGCAGCTCGACCGCGTCCGCGCCGGACGGGCGGTGCCGCAGCGCCGCCGCGACCACCTTCTCCGCCTCCGACCACTGCCCCACCCGGAACAGGCCGTTGGTGGCGATGGCCAGCAGACGGGTCTCCCAGGTGCGGCCCAACCCCAGCTCGGCAACCCGCTCCGCGCCCCGGCGGGCCACCACCACACCCTCCTCAAGGATGTTCAGCGGGCCGGTCAGCAGCTCCGCCAGGTGCAGGTACGCGCAGGCCACGTCCTCCGGCCGGCCGGACCGTTCGGCGATCTCCACCGCCTCCCGCATGACTGCCAGCCCCGCGTCGGGGTCCTCGAGGAAGGCCTCGCTGAAGCCGAGCGCGGCGCTGGCCAGCACCACCTCCGAAGTGGAGCCCTCGACCGCGCCGGCGAGCCGCAACGCCTCCCTGGCCTGCTCGCCGGCCTCCGCATACCGGCCGAGGTGCAGCAGCAGCTCGGCCAGGTGGGCGGCGGCGGTCGCGCGCTGCCGCGAGGTGCAGTCGGCGGCCGCAAGCGCCCGGCGGTACTCCGCCTCGGCCGGCGCGGACCGGCCGGCGGCGGCCAGGTAGCGGGCCCGCCGGATGTGCAGGGCGCAGGTCGGCGGGCCGGCCGGATCCCGGGCCAGCTCCTCAAGGAGGGCCAGCGCCCGGGCGTGCTCGCCGCAGTGGTGCGCCGCCTCGGCCGCGTGTGCCAGCAGCGCGGCGCGATCCACCTGAACCGGGGTGACCCGCTCCTGGTCCGGCGGGATCACGGCCGGGGCGTCGGCCAACTGCAGGGCCACCGACCAGTGCCGGTGCGCCTCGGCGTAACCGTGCAGCCGTTCGGCCTCCCGGGCGGCGGCCATCGCGGCCGGCAGCGCGCGGGCCGGCTCACCGGCCAGCCGCCAGTGGTGGGCCAGCCGGGCCTGGTGCAGCTCCGCGGTGGCCGAGGTCAGCGCCTCGGCGTAACGCCGGTGCAGGGCGGACCGTTCGGCGGGCAGCAGCTCGTGCGCCAGCACCTCGGCGACCAGCCGGTGGCGCAGCCGGTAGCCCTCGTCGGCGCCGACCAGCAGCCGGTGCGCCACCGCAGCCCGCACCGCCTCGATCAGCTCCTCCTCCGGCAGTCGGACGACCTGGGCCAGCAACCAGTGCTCGACCGGCTCGACACCGGCGGCGACCGCGTGCACCACCGCGTGGGCGTGCTGCGGCAGGGCGTCGACCCGGGCCAGGAAGATCTCCCGGAGCGTGTCGGAGAGCCCGTCGCGACCCTCGCGCAGGTCCCGGGCGAGTTCCTCGGCCACGAACGGATTGCCGCCGCTGCGCTGCCAGACCAGCTCGGCCGCCTCGGGGGTCAGCGGCCGGCCGACCACCGCTGCGGCCAACCGGTCGGTGTCCGCCCGGTCCAGCGGCGCCAGGTCGACCACCCGGACCGACCGCAGGCGACGCAGCTCGGTCAGGACGCGGCGCAGCGGGTGAGCGCCCTGCAGCGCCTCCGCCCGGATCGCGGCGAACACCGACAGTTGCAGGTCGCCGAGGCCGGCGAGCAGGTAGAGCAGCAGCTGCCGGGTGCTCCGGTCGACCCACTGCAGGTCGTCCAGCACGACGACCAGCGGGCGACCGGCGGCGACCAGGTGCAGGCCGCGGGAGACCCGCTCCAGCAAGGCGCCGGCGCCGTCCGGCCCCGGGGTCTCGTCGTCGAACATCTGCAGCAGGCCGCGCACCGCCGAGGAGGTGCGGGCCTGCGGTGCGGTCAACTCGGCGTCGAACCGGCGCAGCGCCTGCCGCAGCGGATGCAGCGGGGAGGCGTCCCCGATGTCCAGGCAGGTACCGGTCAGCACCAGCGCGCCCGCGTCCCGCAGCCGCGCGCTGACCTCACCCAGCAGCCGGGTCTTGCCCACCCCGCTCTCGCCGGTGAGGAAGACCGCTGCGGTGTGCCCCTGTGCGACGTCGTCGAGCAGCGCCGACCGCAGCGCCGCGAGCTGGTCGGCACGGCCGACGAGCGGCGCGGTGTCCACATCGCTGGCCATGGCTCGCAGCCTAATCACAGAGTCCCCGACCGTTCTACGGGCTCAGGGCGCTTGTGGTACTCCTCGCGTCGACATTGCGACTAAAGGTTGCGGGTGGCCGACATACGTCGTTCTGCCGATCCCCCGAGAACCCGGTGGTGGAAGTCTCCGGAGGTCATCAGGCACCGGATCGGGGCGAGGGGTGGGTGCGATGCCAATGTCCACGACGGTGGGAAGTCGGGATGTCGTCGGCTCGGCACGATGGCCGGTGCCGGAGGAGAGACGCACGGTCACCGTGCTCTTCGCCGACATCGTCGGGTCGACCGGTCTGACCGAACGACTCGACCCGGAGGACGTGCGGGCCCTGCAGCGCGCGTACTTCGACACCGTGGCCGGGGTAGTGCGCCGGTGGAACGGCGTGGTGGAGAAGTACATCGGCGACGCGGTCATGGCCCTCTTCGGCGCGCACGCCTCCGACGGCTTCGACGCGTACCGGGCGGTGCGTGCCGGGCTGGAGATCCAGCGGGCCGTCGACCGGCGGGCACCGGCCGGCACCCGGTTGCGGGTCCGGGTCGGGGTGGCCACCGGCGAGGTGCTGGTGGACCTCGCCGCCACCCGCGACGGCGGTCACGGCACCGCCAGCGGCGCGGTGATCACCACCGCGGCCCGCCTGCAGGAGTACGCCCCGCCCGGCGCCGTCGTGGTCTGCGCCGCCACCCAGCGGGCCACCGCCGGCCTGGTGGAGCAGCGACCGCTGGCGACCATGACGGTCGCCGGAAAGGCGCTGCCGCTGGACGTCTGGCGGGTGACCGGGACGGGCCGTCCGCGTCCCACCCCGCACCACGGCCCCCTGGTCGGCCGGCGACGGGAACTGGCCACCGTGAGCGACGAGATCGCCCGGGCGGTCCGGGACCGCCGGCCCCGCTGGATCTCGCTGGCCGGCCCGGCCGGCAGCGGACGCAGTCGGCTGCTGCACGAGCTGGTGCGGGCGGTGTCGACGGTGGACGGGCACCCGGTGCGCTGGTGCGTCGCGCACTGCCCGCCGTACGCCCAGGGGGGCCTGGCGCCGCTGGCCGACATGGTCCGCGGGTTCGCCGGGGTCCGCGACACCGACCCGCCGCCGACCGTACGCCGGCGGCTGACCACGGCGCTCGAGGGACTGCTCCCGCCCGTGCGGCGGGGCCCGACGGCGCACGCGCTGGCGGAGCTGCTCGCCGCGCCGGAGGACGCCGGGGCCGCCGGCCGGGGCGCGGACGTCTGGCGCCAGCTCCTGCTGGAGCTGGCCGCCGGGCAGCCGGTGGTGGTCGCGGTGGACGACCTGGACCGGGCGGCGCCGGCGATGACCCGCGTCCTGCACCGGCTCTGCGCCGCGGCCACCGAGCGCGGCCTGCCGCTGGCGGTGATCGCCACCCCCGGCCCCGGCTGGGCGGACGTGCTGCCCGGCGCCGGCGACCGGCGTCGGCGGGTGCCGCTGTCCCCGCTCGGCGCGGTCGACACCGGACGGCTGCTGCGGCACCTGCTCGACCGGGCCGGCCGGCCCGGTCG